>DASPMK010000370.1:0-3032 GCA_035627075.1 Azospirillaceae bacterium | reverse complement strand
TGGTGCGCACCATCATCCAGGAGCTGGGGTCGAAGGCCTCCTACCTCCAGTCCTTCAACATCTCCAACGGCGACGTCATCGTCCTCTACAAGGGCCTGAAGCTGACCGGCGTCACCGACGTCTGCCAGAAGGTCGAGCAGGTCTTCCTCTCCAAGACGACGCTGACCAGCCCCAACCCGTACAAGGAATATTCGCTCTACTCGATCATGGAACTGGCGTTGAACTTCATCAACGTCATCCGCTTCGTGGAGGAGCTGCAGGCCGGCGAGAGCGGCGCCGCCACCACCGAGACCAAGCCGCCGATCACGCTGGAAGAGCTGGGCAAGCTCGAACGCTCGATGCAGATGTTCGACCTGTCGCCGTTCCTCTTCAACCAGGCGATCGCCAATCTCGACCCGACGGCCGACGACGAGATGGCCTACTTCGAGCTGTACATCTCGATCAAGCTGCTCCAGGAGCGGCTGTGCCCGGAGTACGACCTGACGGCCAACAAGTGGCTGTTCAACTACTTCACCGCCAACCTCGACCAGTCGGTGCTGCGGGCGCTGAACCACGGCCTGAGCTTCATGCGCGGCCGGCGCATCGGCATCAACATCAACCTGTCCACGGTGATCTCCACCGGCTTCATCAAGTTCGACGAACGGCTGCCCATCGACTTCCGTGGCCAGGTGGTGCTGGAGGTCTCCAAGGGCGACCTGATCGAGAACCTGTCGCTGTTCCAGGAAGTGGTCGATTTCGCGCAGGACCGCCGCTACCAGATCGCGGTGGACGGGCTGAACCCGTTCTGGGTGACCAACTTCGACCTGGAATACCTGAACGCCGACTACGCCAAGATCTTCTGGTCCAACGACATGCTGAAGATGGACCCGCAGTTCGAGAAGTACTTCTTCGAACGGATCGGCGAGCAGGACCGCTGCAAGTTCATCCTGGCGCGCTGCGACACCGTGGCGAGCCTGGTGTACGCCCACAAGGCCGGCATCAAGCTGGTGCAGGGCCGCGCCGTGGACAACATCCTGCGCAAGGGCGTGAGCATCCGCGACGCCATCTCGGCCGCCAAGGGCATGACGGACTAAAAGCCCCTCCCCTGCCTCCGTGTATAGACCGGGGACATGGGTTACAGGTGTTCGGAGACATGGGTGACACTTTGAGCCACGCGATCACGGGTATGGAGCCGTGTCATGCCGTGGCAGGAGGTGTCGCTCATGGAGCGCCGCAAGGAGTTCGTCCGGCTGGCTGAGCAGGAGGGTGCCAACGTGTCGGCGCTGTGCCGGCACTTCGGCATCAGCCGCAAGACCGGTTACAAGTGGCTGGGGCGGGCGGCGGCCGACCCGCACGAGGCGTTCGCCGACCGCTCGCGCCGGCCGCACAGCAGCCCGTGCCGCACGCCGGCCGCGCCGGAGGCGGCGGTGCTGGCGCTGCGCCAGGCGCACCCGAGTTGGGGCGGGCGCAAGATCCGGCGCCGGCTGCAGGACCTGGGCAGCGGCGCGGTGCCGGCGGCCTCGACGATCAGCGCCATCCTGCACCGCCACGGCCGGCTCGATCCGGAGCAGGCGGCCAAGCACACGGCGTTGCGCCGCTTCGAGCACCCGCACCCCAACGCCTTGTGGCAGATGGACTTCAAGGGCCACTTCGCCACCCTGGACGGGCGCTGCCATCCGCTCACCGTGCTGGACGACCACTCGCGCTATGCGCTGTGTCTGGCGGCGTGCGCCAACGAGGCGGGCGCCACGGTGCGCGCCCAGCTGATCCGCACCTTCGAGCGCTACGGGCTGCCCGAGCGGATGACGATGGACAACGGCTCGCCCTGGGGCGGCGAGGCGGGAGCCGGCTACACGCCGCTGACCGTCTGGCTGCTGCGCCTGGGCATCCGCTGCTCGCATTCCCGGCCCTACCATCCGCAGACGCAAGGCAAGGACGAGCGCTTCCACCGCACGCTGAAGGCCGAGCTGCTCCAGGGCCCGCCGTTTGCCGACCTGGCGGCCTGCCAGCGGGCCTTCGAGCGCTGGCGGGGGATCTACAATCTGGAACGCCCGCACGAGGCGCTGGGCCTGCTGGTGCCGGCCACGCGCTACCGGGTGAGCCCGCGCTCCTACCCCGGCGCGGCGCCGGAGCCGGTGTACGGCCCCGGCGACACGGTGCGCCGGGTGCACGACCACGGCTGGATCAGCGTACGCGGGCGTTGGTACAAGCTGCCCAAAGCCTTCGCCGGGGAGCGGGTGGCCCTGCGTCCAACCGCCACCGATGGCCTGTGCGACGTCTTTTTCGTCGTTCAGCGCATCGCGCAGGTCGACCTGCGCGATGCGCTGAACCACTCTCAACCTGTCACCCATGTCTCCGAACAGGTGTCACCCATCTCTCCGGTCTAAACACCCCGACGGGGGAGGGCCAGGGTGGGGGCAGCGCCCTGTCCGAGAAGCCGTAGCCCCCCACCCTTCCCGCTGCGCGGGCCCCTTCCCTCCCCCGCCGGGGGCGAGGGAGGGGGAATCACGCCTCCTTCAGGACGCCGCGCTTGATCTGGTCGCGTTCGATGCTCTCGAACAGCGCGCGGAAGTTGCCTTCGCCGAAGCCCTCGTCGCCCTTGCGCTGGATGACCTCGAAGAAGATCGGGCCGATCACCGTCTTGGTGAAGATCTGCAGCAGCAGGCCCCCGCCCGGCGAGCCGTCGATCAGCAGGCTGTCCCGCTTCAGCCGGGCGATGTCCTCGCCGTGGTTCGGCAGGCGCTCGGCCAGCATCTCGTAATAGGTGTCGGGCGGCGGCGGCATGAACTCGTTGGCCTGCTCGCGCATCTTCTCCACGGTGGCGTAGGCGTCGTCGGTGCTCAGCGCCACGTGCTGGATGCCCTCGCCGTGGTAGGCCTCCAGGTACTCCTCGATCTGGTCCTTGCCGCCGGTGCCGGCGGATTCGTTGATCGGGATGCGGATCTTGCCGCACGGGCTGGTCATCGCCTTCGACTTGATGCCGGTCAGCTTGCCCTCGATGTCGAAGTAGCGGATCTCCCGGAAGTTGAAGAGCTTAGTGTAGAAGTTGGCCC
>DASPMK010000369.1:0-4252 GCA_035627075.1 Azospirillaceae bacterium | reverse complement strand
GCCCTTCTGCGCCGCCACCATGATCTTGCCGCGCGCCACCTTGGACAGCGACAGGTCCACCACCAGCGGGTCGCCGTGGAGGCGCGGGCAGGCGAAGGCGATGGGGTTGGTGCCGAACAGCGCCTTATTGCCACCCCACGGCGGGATCGCCGCTGGCGAGTTGCCGAAAACCAAGGCCACGCCACCTTGCCGCGCGACCTTCTCCACATGATAGCCAGCCATGCCGAAATGATGGGAATTGGCGATGGCCACCGCCGCCACGCCGACCTCCCGCGCTGCGGCCAAACCGGTATTCAGTCCTTGGGCAATGGCGGGGTAGGCGAAGCCGTTACGGGCATCGGCCACCACGGCCGCGGGAGCAGGGCGGCGGATCACCGGCTCGGCGGAACCGTCCACTTTACCCGAGCGCACCTGATCGGCGTAGGACGCCAGCCGCGACAGGCCATGGCCGGCTTGACCATCGGCCTCGGCCGCCACCAGGGCATCGGCCACGGCGGCGGCCGCGTTCGCGTTGGTACCTGCGTTACGCAAGGCGCGGATCGCCAAGTCCCGCAAGGACGCAAGATCGATACAGACGCCGGTCATCACGCTCTCCCTTCGTCGAAGGCGGCCTGAAGCGCCCGGCGGACATTTTCCGCCGTCACCGCGCTGACCCGCTCGTTGGATTCCAGCGTCACCCCGGCGACGTGCGGCGTCAGCCAGATGTTGGCAAGGCCGCTGAACGGATTGTCGGCGCCCAACGGCTCGGTCTCGAACACGTCCAGCAGGGCGCCGGCCAGATGCCCACGCCGGACGGCGTCGGCCAGCGCCGGTTCGTCTATCACGCCGCCACGCGCGGCGTTGATCAGCACAGCACCTTGGCGCATCCGCCCCAGCCGGGCGGCGTCCAACAGGTGGTGGGTTTCCGGCGACAGCGGGACGTGCAGACTGACGGCATCGCTGATCGCCAGAAGCTGGTCGAGCGGCAACGACCGGGAATGGTGCCGCGCCCAGGCAGAATCGGTGGGATCGACGTATGGGTCATAGGCCACCACCTCCATCCCCAACCCCGCCGCCCGGTGGGCCACCGCCCGCGCGATGGAACCGAAGCCGATCAAGCCCAGCACCTTGCCGGCCGTCTCGCGCCCGATCAACCGTTCGCGCGGCCACAGGCCCGCCGCGACATCGGAACTGGCGCCGAATGCCCCGCGCAGCAGCATCAGCACGCCGGTAATGACGTATTCCGCCACCGACACGTCGTTGGCGCCGGTGGCCGGCAACACCTGGATGCCGCGCTTGCGGCAGGCCACCACGTCGATGTTGTCGAGACCGACGCCGAGGCGCCCGATCGCCACCAACCGGCCCGCCGCCTCGATCAGCGGCTCGCGCACCTGGGTGCGGTTGCGCACGATCAGCGCCTTGGCGCCGGCCGCCAGTCCAGCCAGTTCATCCGGCCGGTCAACCAGCTTGGGATCGTAGCGCACGTCGAAATCGGCCGAGAGCGCCGCGACGGCTGCCTCGTCCATGAACTCGGTGATCACGATGTCCGGCATCCCGCCTGTTCCTTCCTGGGACGGTTATGGTAACTGATATCTTATATAAGACATCATTTTCCAGTTGACAAAGGGAATGGTTAACGTCTAGTTAACAGACATCCGAACACGCAATGCCATGCCAAAACCAAAAAGGGAGGAAAGCCATGGCTGTGCAATCCGACGTGGCCACGCGGCCCCAGGACCGCAGCGTCGCCACCGGGGAAAGCCGCCAGCCCACCGGGCAGGCCAAGCAGGCTCCGCACTTCATTGTGCATAACAGGGGCGACGTTGTTGGTGTCGTCGTCGTCGAGGACGTGAAGAAGGGCCAGCAGATCAACGGCTGGGTGATGGAGACGGACGAAACCATCACCGTCACCGCCGGAGCCGACATCCCGCTGGGCCACAAGGTCGCCATCCGTGACATCAAGAACGGCGACGCGATCTTGAAATACGACCACGACATCGGCCGCGCCGTGGAGGACATCCCGGCCGGCGGCTACGTCCATCATCACAACGTCAAGACCAAGAGGTGGTAAGCGACATGGCTCGCCCCGACACTTTTCTAGGCTATCGGCGCGAAAACGGTCGCGTCGGCATCCGCAATCACGTCGTCGTCCTGCCGCTGGACGACATTTCTAACGCCGCCTGCGAGGGTGTCGCCAACAACATCAAGGGCGTGATGGCCCTGCCGCATTCCTACGGCCGCCTGCAGTTCGGCGAGGACCTGGAACTGCACTTCCGCACCATCATCGGCATCGGGCGCAACCCCAACGTCGCCGCCGTCATCGTTATCGGTATCGAGCCGGAGTGGACGCAGCGGGTGGTGGACGGCATCAAGCAGACCGGCAAGCCGGTCGCCGGCTTCTCGATCGAGCAGAACGGCGATATCAACACCATCGCCGCCGCCAGTCGTCAGGCGAAGGAGTTCCTGCACTGGGCCACCGAGCTTCAGCGCGAGAAGGTGCCGCTGTCCGAACTGTGGGTCGCCACCAAGTGCGGTGAAAGCGACACCACCTCCGGTCTGGCGTCGTGCCCGACGGTCGGCAGCCTGATCGACAAGCTTGATCCGGAGGGGGTGACCACCTGCTTCGGTGAAACCTCCGAGATCACCGGGGCCGAGGAGGTCTGCGCCTCGCGCGCCACCAATCAAGATGCCCGCGAAAAATTCATGAAGACCTGGCTGGCCTACCAGGAGGACGTGATCGAGGCGCACAAGACCGACGACCTGTCCGACAGCCAGCCGACCAAGGGCAACAAGTTCGGCGGTCTTTCCACTATTGAAGAGAAGGCCTTCGGCAACCTGGAGAAGATCGGCAAGAAGACCAAGTTCGTCGATGTGCTGGAACCCGCCGAGGAGCCGAAGAAGGGGCCGGGCCTCTACTTCATGGACACCTCGTCGGCAGCCGCCGAGTGCTGCACCCTTCAGGCCGCCGCCGGCTTCGCCGTTCACCTGTTCCCGACCGGGCAGGGCAACGTGATCGGCAACCCGATCATGCCGGTGATCAAGATCTCCGCCAACCCGCGCACCGTGCGCACCATGTCCGAGCACATCGACGTGGACGTCACGGGCGTGCTGCGCCGGGAAATGAATCTGGATCAGGCCGGCGAGATGCTGATCGACATGACCGTGCGGACCGCCAACGGCCGCGCCACCGCCGCCGAGGCCCTGGGCCATCGCGAGTTCGTGATGACCAAGCTGTACCGCAGCGCGTGATGTGTTGAGGGGAGGGGTCTTGGCCCCTCCTCCACCCCTAAAATCAATTAAAAGAAGAAGCAATGTCCCAGACCCTGGAAGTCCAGGTCTGGCGCGGCAGGGAGGACGGTGGGTATCAGACCTTCGAGGTCCCCGCCCGCGACAACCAGACCATTCTCGACGTCGTCACCCAC
This sequence comes from Azospirillaceae bacterium, assembly GCA_035627075.1. GTDB lineage: Bacteria > Pseudomonadota > Alphaproteobacteria > Azospirillales > Azospirillaceae > DASPMK01. The sequence goes on along the minus strand of DASPMK010000369.1, from coordinate 851 downwards.
ATCCAGCGCGAGCTGGACCCGACGCTCAGCTATCGTTTTGCCTGCCGCGTGGGCATGTGCGGTTCGTGCGCCATGACCGTCAACGGCAAGGCACGCTGGACCTGTCGCACCCACGTCAAAAAGGTGGCACCCGACGGCAAGCTGCAACTGCAGCCCCTGTCCAACATGCCGGTCATCAAGGACCTCGTGGCGGACATGGCCGAATTCTTCAACAAGTGGACCCGCGCCAAGGGCTATTTCGTCCCGGCAGAGAAACCGAGCACCGACTTTGCCATGATCGCCCCCGACAGCCCCAAGCGCCAGGAGGCCGAGGTCGGGATCGAGTGCATCAATTGCGGCATCTGTTACGCCAGTTGCGATGTGGTGGCGTGGAAGCCCGCCTATCTTGGCCCGGCGCAGCTCAACCGCGCCTGGACGCTGGTCAACGACGAGCGCGACCACGGCCAGCGCGACCGGGCGCGGGCGGTGTCGGGCGATGCCGGTTGCCACTCGTGCCACAGCTTGCAGGCCTGCACCGAACGCTGTCCCAAGCACCTGGACCCCGCCTATTCCATCGCCGGGCTGAAGCGCCTGACCATGAAGGCGGCCTTGCGGGGAGAACTCTGAGATGACCGCCCGCCTCGAACTCTGGCTGTGGATCGCCGCCCGGTTGACCGCCTTCGTGCTGGCCTTCGGCGTGCTGATACACCTGATCACCGTTATCTACGCCGTGCGCGGCGGGTTGTCGGCTACGGAAATCCTGGCGCGCACCCAGGGGAACGTGGCGTGGCTGATCTTCTATGTCCTGTTCGCGTGGTCGGTGGCGATCCATGCCGGTATCGGCACGCGCACCATCGTCGGGGAGTGGACGG
>DASPMK010000368.1:0-2797 GCA_035627075.1 Azospirillaceae bacterium | reverse complement strand
CTCGACAAGATCGCCTTCCTGCCGTTCGGCCTGATGGTCGACAAGTTCCGCTGGGGCGTCTTCTCCGGCCAGACGACGCCGGAGGAATACAACACCGACTGGTGGGCGCTGCGCCTGAAGTATCAGGGCCTGGCGGCGCCCGGGCCGCGGCCGGCCGACGCCTTCGATGCGGCGGCGAAGTTCCACGTGGCCGCCAGCGTCTCCTACGAGCGCTACTTCATGGCCCGCATCTACCAGTTCCAGTTCCACCGGGCGGCCTGCAAGCAGATCGGCTGGAAGGGCCCGCTGCATCGCTGCTCGGTCTATGACCAGAAGGAAATGGGCCAAAAGTTCAACGCCATGATGGCCTTGGGCCAGTCCAAGCCCTGGCCGGACGCGCTCGAGGCCTTCACCGGCGAGCGGCGCACCGACGCCAGCGCGGTGGCCGACTACTTCCGGCCGCTGGACGCCTGGCTGACCCGGCAGAACAAGGGCCAGCAGTGCGGGTGGTGAGCTAAGCTCCTGACCTAGAAATGGTTTTTACGGCGTTTACCGCGCTCTGAGGCGATTTCGTTTACCGCGTTCAGCGATCTTCGCGTGTCGGGCTGGGATTCCGACACAAGGAATGCTGGGGCATGCAAACGAAATTCCTCGGAAGCGCGGGGCGCTTCCGCCAAAGCCTTGAGCGCGTTTCGCGCGGCCTGCGCCAGTGGCGGGACGACCGTCGCGGGGCGATCGCGATCCAGTTCGCCTTCCTGGTGGTGCCGGTCACGGTCCTGGCCTTCGGGCTGGTCGACCTGAACCGCATGAACACCCAGAAGTACAATCTCCAGGACTCCCTGGACGCCGCTGCGCTCTATGCGGCCCGGTCGGACGCCGACACCGACGCGGAGCTGCAGGCCGAGGGCCAAAAGGCCCTGATGGCGAACCTCCAGATGATGGACGGCGCCCAACTGGTCAGTTCCAGCTTTGAGCTCGACGGGGTGACCGTCATCGCCAGGGCCGAGATGAAGCTGCCCGCGGTGGTGTCGAACCTTTGGACCAACCAGGACCTGACGGTGCGAGTGAACACCGAGGTCATGCGCAACTCCAAGAACGTGGAAGTGGCGCTGGTGCTCGACGTCACCGGTTCGATGGAAGGTCAGCCGATCGTCGACCTGCGGAACGCCGCCGCCGAGCTGGTTGATATCGTCGTCAAGGAACAGCAGACCCCATTCTATTCAAAGGTGGCGATCGTGCCCTATTCGATGGGCGTGAACGTCGGCGAGTACGCCGACGACGTGCGCGGTTCGATCCCCGCCGCCAGGGGCATCAGCAGCATCACCTGGTGGAAGGGCAGCGAGAAATCGCTGAGCAAGATCACGCGCACCAATCCGGCGGTGGTCACTTCAGGCGGTCACGGCCTGTCCACCGGCGATGTGATTTACATGTGGGATGTCGACAGCCCACTGGACGACGATTTGGACAACAAGGCCTTCTCGGTCACCAAAATCGACAACGACAAGTTCAGCCTCAATGGGGTGGACGCGACCGGCGGAACCAGCGTGCCCGACAGTGGCAAGTTTCGCTCTTGCCTGACCGCGAACTGCGATCTGGTCGTCACCTCCAACAACCACGGGTTCGCGACGAACGCGTGGGTTCATCTGACGGACGTGTCCGGCGGCGATGCCCTGACCAGCCGTGTCAACAACCAGACATTCCAGATCACCAAGCTCTCGAACGATACCTTCCGGCTCAACGGCCGGCAGCTGCGTCGCGACACCAGCTTCACCTACACCGGCAATACCGGTTCAGCTTGGTGCACGACCTATGGGTGCGAGTTCTACCGGTTCACGAACCAGAATGGCGGTGTGAAGGTCCACCGCGTGAGCACCTGCGTGTCGGAACGCACCGGCGCCTCGCCCTACACCGACAACTATCCGGTCAGCCTGAACTATCCGGCCAGCGGCAACCCGTGCCTGGAGAACACCATCTACCCGCTGTCGTCCAACAAGGACGCGCTGAAGGCGCAGATCGCCGATCTGGAGGAGGAAGGCTCGACCGCCGGCCACATCGGCGTGGCCTGGGGCTGGTATATGATCTCGCCGAACTTCGGGAGCCTGTGGACCAACGCCTCCAGCCGGCCGGCGGCCTACACCGCGCCGCACACCCTGAAGGTGGTCGTGTGGATGACCGACGGGGCGAACAACACCGCCTACTGCAATGGCGTGATCGCCCAGGACTCCGGCACCGGTTCGGGCTCCGCCAGCGATCACATCAACTGCAACGCCACCAACGGCAAGTCCTCGCCCCAGACCCTGGCGCTCTGCAGCGCGATGAAGGCCCAGGGGATCGTGGTCTATACGGTCGGCTTCAACATCGCCGGCAACCAGCCCGCGATCGATGTGGTCAACGGCTGCGCCACCGATGCGGAGCACGTCTACCTGCCGAACGGCGGCACGGCGCTCAGCGCGGCCTTCTCAGCCATCGGGGCCGAGATAGATAATCTGAGGCTGTCGAAGTAACCGCCTTCGGCGCTCGACCCGCCAGGTTTCCTCCCCTGCCGCCGCGGCCCAGCCGCGGCGGCGTTTTCTTTGGGATCAGGCGCTTTGGGCGTGCTGGCCGTCCGCCGTCGCGCCGGTCCGCATCAAGCCCGCCTCGACGGCGGCCAGCAGCGCGTCGGCGGTGATCGGCTTGGTCACGTGGCCGTCGGCCCCGGCGCTCAACGAGGCCGCGGCGTGTTCAGGCATGGCGTTGGCCGTCAGGGTGAGGATCGGCATGCGCGGAACCTTGCCTTCCGCTTCCATCGCGCGGATGTGGCGGATGGCCGTGAGGCCGT
>DASPMK010000367.1:0-3143 GCA_035627075.1 Azospirillaceae bacterium | reverse complement strand
GCCCGTCGTGGCGTTGGAAGTACAGGTCCATCCCCTTGCGGAAATTCTCCCGGCCGATGATCGTCTGGATCATCCGGATGACCTCGCCGCCCTTGTTGTAGACGGTGGGGGTGTAGAAGTTGTTGATCTCGATATAGCTGTCGGGGCGCACCGGGTGCGCCATCGGACCTGAGTCCTCCGGGAACTGGGCGGCGCGCAGCGCTCGTACCGTGTCGATACGCTGCACCGGCCGCGAGTTCATGTCCGATGAGAATTCCTGGTCACGGAACATGGTCAGTCCCTCCTTGAGGGAGAGCTGGAACCAGTCGCGGCAGGTGACGCGGTTGCCCGTCCAATTATGGAAGTATTCGTGCGCCACCACGGACTCGATGCCGAGGAAATCGCCGTCGGTGGCCGTTTCGGGCTTGGCCAGCACGTACTTGGTATTGAAGACGTTGAGCCCCTTGTTCTCCATCGCCCCCATGTTGAAGTCGCCGACCGCGACGATCATGAAGATGTCGAGGTCGTATTCCAGCCCGAACACCTCCTCGTCCCAGCGCATGGATTTCTTCAGCGAGGTCATGGCATGGCCGACCTGATCCGCGTTGCCCGGCTCCACATAAATCCGAAGGGCGATGTCGCGCCCCGAGGCGGTGGTGAAGCGGTCCTCCACGCAGACCAGATTACCGGCCACCAGCGCGAACAGATAGCAAGGCTTGAGGAACGGATCGTGCCAGCGCGCCCAGTGCCGTCCACCCTCCAGGTCGCCCTGGCCCATCGGGTTGCCGTTGGACAGCAGCACGGGATAGCGCTGCTTGTCGGCCTCGATGGTGACGGTGTAGGTCGCCATCACGTCGGGGCGGTCGAGGAAATAGGTGATGCGGCGGAAGCCCTCGGCTTCGCACTGGGTGCAGAAGTTGCCCGAGGACTTGTACAGCCCCTCGAACGCCAGATTCTCTTGTGGCTTGATGCGGGTGACCACCTCCAGGGTGAAGGCGGGCGGCAGGTTGATCAGGGTCAGCGAGTCGGGTGTCACCGTATAGGCGTCGGCGCTCAGCGCACGTCCGTCCAATGTCACCGACACCAGTTCCAGCTTCTGCCCGTCCAGCACCAGCGGAAACGGTCCGCCCGGCCGATCCGGGTTGGCGCGCATCGCCAGCCTGGAATGGACGGTGGTCGCCTCCTCGCCCAGTTCGAACCGCAAACCCACCGTGTCGATCCGGTAAGGGGGCGGCGTGTAGTCCTGGCGCCGGATGACCTTGGGCGACGTGCCGTCGGTGCGGGTGATGTCCATGCCGGAAACCTCGGGGTTCAATGAGGGAGGAACGACTATAACAGCCCGATGGACCTCGGCGGTATGGGGGGCAAAACCTTTGTGACGAACCCACTTGCGGCCTGCCACGCTTTTGAGCAAGATACCAGACAAGCGAGGTCGGATTTCTCCTTGACATTCGCCTTTCGATCCTCACCTAATCTGTACCAATAAGGTCCTGTTTCAAGCCGGCGCTTTTGAGGCACCGGGCAACGGGGTGAGGGCATGTTCAGGCTATCCAACCTGACCGATTACGCGGTCGTGGTGATGTCGGCGATGGCGCGGCAGGAAGGGGCGGTGCAGACCGTTTCCCAGATCGCCGAGCGCACCGGTGTGCCGGCGCCGACGGTGGCCAAGCTGATGAAGGCGCTGGTTCCGGCGGGGCTGATGGTTTCCCATCGCGGGGCGGCCGGCGGCTACGCGCTGGCGCGCGCGCCCGAAGCCATCTCGGTCGCCGATATCATCGCGGCGCTGGATGGCCCCATCGCCATCACCCACTGCGTCGATGGGGCGGAGAGTACTTGCGGCGTCGAGCGACTGTGCCCGATGCGCGGCAATTGGGAAAAGGTCAACCGCGCCGTGCGCGACGCCTTGGAGTCCGTGACGCTGTCCGACATGATGGCGCCTTGTCCCGAATTCCTGGGCCAACCCCGCGCCAAGGCCGTCGGCTGAAACCGTACGAGTTTGAGAGGAAAGAGATCCATGGCTGGTAGTGCGGAAACCGCCGCCGATCCGATCCGCGAGTTCACGGAGCAGAAGTACAAGTACGGCTTCGTGACCGATATCGAGTCCGAGCTGGCGCCCAAGGGTCTGAACGAGGACATCATCCGCTTCATCTCCGCCAAGAAGGAGGAGCCGGAGTGGCTGCTGGCGTGGCGCCTCAAGGCCTATCGGCACTGGCTGACCATGACCGAGCCGCACTGGGCGAAGCTCGACTACCCGCCCATCGACTACCAGGACGCCCACTACTACGCGGCGCCGAAGAAGAAGGACGGGCCGAAGAGCCTGGACGAGGTCGATCCCGAACTCCTGAAGACGTACGCGAAGCTGGGCATCCCGCTGAAAGAACAGGAGTTGCTGGCCGGCGTCGAAAAGCCGATGGTGGCGGTGGACGCCGTGTTCGACAGCGTGTCGGTGGCGACTACCTTCAAGGCCAAGCTGGAAGAGATCGGCGTTATCTTCTGCGCCATTTCGGAGGCGGTGAGGAAATACCCGGATCTGGTGCGCCAGTATCTGGGAACGGTGGTGCCGTACTCCGACAATTTCTACGCCACGCTCAATTCGGCGGTGTTCACCGACGGTTCGTTCGTCTACATCCCCAAGGGCGTACGCTGTCCGATGGAGCTGTCGACGTACTTCCGCATCAACCAGGCCAATACCGGCCAGTTCGAGCGTACGCTGATCATCGCCGACGAAGGGGCGTACGTCTCGTACCTGGAGGGGTGTACGGCGCCCAAGCGCGACGAAAACCAGCTTCACGCGGCGGTGGTGGAACTGGTAACGCTGGACAACGCCCAGATCAAGTATTCGACGGTGCAGAACTGGTATCCCGGCGACGAGAACGGGGTCGGCGGCATCTACAACTTCGTCACCAAGCGCGGCGCCTGCCGTGGCGTGAATTCGAAAATTTCGTGGACTCAGGTTGAAACCGGCTCGGCCATCACCTGGAAGTACCCGAGCTGCATTCTCCAGGGCGACAACTCGGTGGGCGAGTTCTACTCGGTGGCCATCACCAACAACCACCAGCAGGCCGATACCGGCACCAAGATGATTCATCTGGGCAAGAACACGCGCTCGACCATCATCTCGAAGGGCATCTCCGCCGACCAGGGGCAGAACACCTATCGCGGCC
>DASPMK010000366.1:0-5417 GCA_035627075.1 Azospirillaceae bacterium | reverse complement strand
CCGTGTCGTAGGCTTCGGGCAGGGCGGCGATGAACTCGTGCGCCCCGGCCAGCCGCGCCGCCGCGACGAGCCGCTCCATCGGGATCAGCGGATCGGCCAGGGCGATGTTGTCGCGCACCGAGGCGTTGAACAGGAAGTTGTCCTGCGGCAGCAGCGACACCTGCCGGCGCAGCCAGCCCGGATCGACGCCCGACAGGTCGGCGCCGTCGACCAGCACCTGCCCGCTCTGCGGCACGTAAAGGCGCAGCATCAGCTTGGCCAGCGTGCTCTTGCCCGAGCCGGAGGCGCCGACCACCCCCACCACCTCGCCCGGCCGGATGTCGAACGACACCCGGCGCAGCACCTCCGGCCGGTCGGGGCGGTAGCGGAAGGTGACGGCGCGGAAGGTGACCCGGCCCCGGATGTCGGGCAGGGCGGCGGCCGACATGCGCGCCGGCTCCGGCGCTTGGTCGAAGATCTCGCCCACCCGGCGCAGGGCGACGCGGGCCTGCTGGAACTGCTGCCACAGCTGGCCCAGCCGCTGCGCCGGGGCCAGCACCCGTCCGGCCATCATGTTGAAACCGATCAGCTGACCCAGCGACAGGCTGCCGGCGATCACCTGATGCGCTCCCAGCCACAGGGTCAGCACCACCGACAGCCGGCTGAGCGCCGCCACCAGGGTAGCGGTGGTCTGGCTGAGCCGGTCGGCGGCGAAGGCGGTTTCAGTGTGCTCCTCGACGAACCCTTCCCAGCGACGCTGCAGCCGGGCCTCCAGGGCCATGCCCTTGACCGTCTCGATGCCGCCGACAGTTTCGACCAGGAAGGCCTGGCTGTCCACCCCACCCTGGCTGCGCTGCGCCAGTCGCGCCTTCAGCCACGGGGTGATCACCCCGTACAGCGCCACCACCGTCAGCACGATCGCCGCCACCACACCGGTCAGCAGCGGCGCGAAGCCGGTCATCACCACCAGGAAGACCACGGTGAAGACCAGGTCGATGAAGGCGGCGGGAGCGGCCCCGGTGAGAAAGGCGCGGATTTGCTCCAGCTCGCGCAACCGACCGGCGATGGCGCCGCTGCGGCGGCTGTCGAAATAGCTCAGCGGCAGGCTGGCCAAATGACGGAACAACGCCGCCGACAACTCGACGTCGATGCGGTTGGTGGCGTAGGCCAGCAGGTGCGTCCGCGCCAGCCCCATGGCGAACTCGAACAGCACCGTGACCAGGAGCCCCAGCACGATGACGTCGAGGGTCGAGGCGCTGGCGGTGGCCATCACCTTGTCCATGACGATCATGGTGGCCAGCGGCGTCACCAGGCCGAACAGCTGCAGCAACAGCGAGGCCAGCATCGATTGCGCCAGCAGCCCCTTGTGCCGGGCGATCAGCGGCAGGAACCAAGCGAAGCCGAACCGCGGTCCCCGCCCCTCGGCCGCCGCAGCCTGACGCGGCTTGAGGGTGACGAGGCGGCCGGTCCAGGCCGCCTCGAAAGCCGGGCGGGGCAGCAGCACCGGTCCGCCGCGCAGGGGGTCGTGGACCAGGACGCCGTCGCCGCTGATCTTGGCGACCAAGGTCAGATCGCCGGTGTGCATTTTTGCGATGGCGGGCAGCGGCTGGTGTGCCAGCCGGCTCCAGTTGATCTTGAGCAAGTCGGCTTTGAAGCCCCCTTGCGGCGCGCGGCGCGCACCAGCGCGGTGGCGTCGGCCGGCTCGTCGCCCAGGCCTTCCTCACGGCGCAGGTCCGCCGCCGTGGCCGGGCTACCATGGAAGGCGAGCAGCAGCGCCAGAGCATCGAGACCGGGGTCGGGAAATGCCGCCTTGGATGGCGGCGGTGACGGTGGCAATGCGGACTTGATGGCGGGCACTTTTCAGCAGAACCCTGATGCGGATATTAACAGACTGCAACAGGCGCATCAGGGTAGGAAAGCCGGCGGGAGAGTCGACTGGATTCCAAACCGACGCGGGGACAGCGGCCGTGAAGGCGACACTGTGCCGCATTTACTTATCTATGAAAGTAAACTCAGCCGCCGCGGCTACATGGCATTTCGGCAATCGTGTCCGGGCACGGACGTGCTCTCCACCGATTTCTTACGTTATCTGTGGCAATAGCCAGCTGCTCTCCGCGACTCGATCCGCCGCGCCTTCAGACCGAACTGGATCGTGTCCCGCGAGATGGTGTAGGACTGGGATCCCTAATCATCGCGGTTCCCGGCGGTCTGGCCGGGTCCTTCAGGCGGCCGTGGGCAACCTGAGGGGCTGATCATCGCCGAGCGGGCTGGATGATCAATCACAAGCGGGTGCTGCGGCTGTACCGCGAGGAAGGGCTCAACCTGCGGGCCAAGCGGCCGCGCCGGCACGTCAGCGCCGCCCGCCGCCTGGAGCGGACGCTGGCCGAGCGGGCCAACGAGGTGTGGGCGATGGACTTCGTGTCCGACGCCCTGTTCAACGGCAAACGGTTCCGAGCGCTGACCGTCGTCGATGCCTTCACCCGCGAATGCCTGGCGATCCGGGTGGATCAGAACCTGAGAGGCGACGACGTGGTTGCTGTTCTGGAGCAGCAGCTGTTTCTTCGGGGAACGGCACCGGGGCGGATTCGGGTGGACAACGGCCCGGAATTCGTATCGCGCGTCCTCGACCACTGGGCCTACCGGCACGGCGTGACCTTGGATTTCTCCCGGCCGGGCAAGCCGACCGACAACGCCTACATCGAATCCTTCAACGGGCGCTTCCGGGACGAGTGTTTGAACACCCATTGGTTCTTGAGCTTGGACGACGCCCGAGCCAAGATCGAGGCGTGGCGCCGGGATTACAACGAGGGCCGTCCTCACACGGCTCTGGGGTACCGGACGCCGGCCGAATTTGCCTTACGGGCCAGGGGTTAACCCCTGGCCCGTAAGGCAAAAACAGCGCCGGAACTCTCCTTTTGCCTGGAGGAGGGCCGGGGAGGACGTCAGCCCGCCCCCTGCATCACGACGCCCACAGAGGTGCGCCCTGTCCCTGTTTTCAGGCGAGGTGGTGGCGATCGCGGTGGAAGGCGAGATTTATCAGACTTAAATTAGAGCAACCTGCGCCAGTATCAGCGCCATCGTCTTTCAGCGCGCAATACGCGCCCCCAAGCTTGCGGGGGCGCGTACCATGCTAAGCCGATGACGGCGCGGGATTTTCTGCCGACTTGGTCGCTTTCGCGCTCTGAACGAAAGCTGTGCAACTCTAATTTAAAGCTGTGAACTCCAAACTAAAGCTGTAACCGACAACGGGTGTGGAAAACAAAAAAGACCGCCGACGCAACCGTCGCGGTCTTTTTTGTTACAAGATGGTGGGCGCGACAGGGATTGAACCTGTGACCCTTCGCGTGTGAAGCGAATGCTCTCCCGCTGAGCTACGCGCCCATCGTGCTGCGGTGGCGGGTTTATATTGGCGCGCCTGGGGCCTGTCAAGCGTTTGTGAGACGCCAAATTGAACTTATATGGTTAACACGCTGACGCTCCCCGCCACGGAGATACTCCTCGTGCCCCTGTCTTCGGCCCGCCGGTTCTACCCCCTGGTTTTCGCGCTTGTGCTGACGGTTGGCGCCGCCGGCCCGGTGCATGGCTCCGCTTCGCCGGATGGCCCGATCTCGCCCAAGGCACTGAAGCTGGGTTACGGCGTCTACCTCGGTGGCGTGCATATCCTGGACGCCACGCTACGGCTGGACGTTACCCGCGATACCTATTGGGTTGAGGTGGCGACCAAGGCCGAAGGCTTCGTCGCCCGCATGATGCCCTGGGAAACCCGCGCCGAGTCCGGCGGGGACGTGAACGCCACCGCCCTGCACCCGCAACGTCACGAAACCATGAGCCGCTGGCGCAAGAAGGTTCGCACCGTCACCTTGAGCTACGACGGCAAGGGGGCGGTGACCACCGCGACCAAGCCGCCACCGGCTGCCGACGACCGCGACGCGGTGCCGGAGAGGCAACGGCGCAACACTGTCGATCCGCTCTCCGGCGTTCTGGGCGTCACCCATGCGGTGGCGGCGGGGCAGGGGTGCAATCGTGCCGTCCCGGTGTTCGATGGCCGTCGCCGCTATGACCTGCTCTTTACCGAAACCGGTCGGCGCGATCTGGCCAAGACCGACTATTCCGTCTACGCCGGGCCGGCGCTGTTATGCCGTGTGGCGTTCAAGCCCATCGCCGGCTATCCCAAAAAGCGCGAGAACAGCCGGTTTTGGCAGAGCGGCCCCGGTGGACGGCCGCCGGCCGACCTGTGGCTGGCCCCGGTTACGGCGGGTGGCCCGCCGGTGCCGGTGCGGTTGGAAACCGCCAGCGTCTTCGGCTCCATCCTGGTGCATCTCCGCTCGATTCAGCCGGATACCGCCACCGCCGCCGCCAAATAGTCAGCCCGCCAGTTTGTCCAGCGCCGCCGGCAGGTCGGCGAAACGGTCGATGACGCGATCCGCTCCCAAGGCTTCCACCGCCATGCGCGGATAGCCGTAGCTGACCGCCACCACCGGCATCCCGGCACCGCGCGCGGCCGCCACGTCGTTGCGGTTGTCACCCACCATGACAGCGGCGTCTGGGCGGCCGCCGATACGCTGCAGCGCGAACAGCAGCGGCTCGGGCGAGGGCTTGCGCGAGGCGAGCGTGTCGCCGCCCACTACCGCATCGAAGTGGCGGGCAAGGCCCAACTCCTCCAGCAACGGCAGGGTGATGCGCTCGGCCTTGTTGGTGCACAGCGCCAGCGAGAATCCTTCCCCGTCCAGCATCGCCAGCGTCTCCACCACGCCAGGATAGAGACACCCGGGGTCCACATCCTGCTCGGCGTAATGGTCGAGATAGCGGCGGGTCATGGCCTTGACGCCGTCGGGCTCGCCCAGCGGCCGTCCGGCCGTGACGAAGGCGTCGCGCACCAGGGTGGTGGCGCCGTCACCGACCAGGGTGCGTACCGTTTTCACCGACAAGGTGGGCAGCCCCTCTTCCGCCAGCACCCGGTTGATCCCCAATGAAATGTCACCGACGCTGTCGATGAGGGTGCCATCCAGGTCGAAGACGATGGAACAAAAGCGTGATCGGCGGGGGTAGGGCATCTTTTGCAATCTCTTGCAACAAATGTTGACTTGGGTTTCCGGTTCCGAGTGTGGCACTAAGAACCGTCCGACCGGGTCGCTCCGGGCGGTTGTACGTGCTTATACGCCATGGAATCGGAATGACCCAGTCCAGCCTTGCCTGCATCGTCCTTGCCGCCGGCAAGGGTACCCGCATGAAGTCGGATTTGCCCAAGGTGCTCCACCCCGTCGCCGGTCGGTCGATGGTGGGCCACGTAGTGGCCGCCGCCGAGGCGCTGGAGGCGGAGCGAGTCGTGGTGGTGGTCGGCCCCGGTATGGACAGCGTGGCCAAAGCGGTGGCGCCGCACGCGACCGCCGTGCAGGAGTGTCAGGCTGGCACCGCCGATGCCGTTGCCGCCGCCCTGC
>DASPMK010000365.1:0-3618 GCA_035627075.1 Azospirillaceae bacterium | reverse complement strand
GTATCCGGGAACGACAGAGGAGTATTGCGTGCCGGTGATGGAGCGTGCGTCCGGGCTGGCATTCAACAGGGATTTTTTTGCAGGGTATAGCCCGGAGCGGATCAATCCGGGCGACAAGGAACATCGACTGACCAACATCGTCAAGGTGACTTCCGGATCGACCAGGGAAGCCGCCGATTTTGTCGACGCCCTTTATGCGAGCGTGATTCCCGCCGGAACACACAAGGCGTCGTCGATCAAGGTGGCGGAAGCCGCCAAGGTTATCGAAAACACTCAGCGCGACCTCAACATCGCCCTGATGAACGAGCTGGCGATCATCTGCCACCGGCTCGGCATCGATACCCAGGATGTGCTGGCCGCCGCCGGCACCAAGTGGAACTTCCTGAAGTTCGTGCCGGGTCTGGTGGGTGGCCACTGCATCGGCGTCGACCCCTACTACCTGACGCACCGGGCGGAGCAGATCGGCTACCATCCGCAGGTCATCCTGGCCGGGCGGCGCACCAACGATGCCATGGGCCAGTACATCGCCCGCGAGACGGTGAAGCACATCCTGCGCCGCACGGCGGACCGCTCCGGGCTGCGCGTCACCGTGCTGGGGCTCACCTTCAAGGAGAACGTGCCGGACGTCCGCAACACCAAGGTCATCGACATCGTGCGCGAGATCGAGAGCTTCGGCATCCCGGTGTCGGTGCACGACCCGGTGGCCGACGCCTCGGAGATCGAGCGCGAATACGGCCTGTGCCTGACGCCGCTGGACCGGCTGCCGCCCGCCGACGCCGTGGTGCTGGCCGTGGCGCACGACGTCTACCGCGGCGCGGGCTGGCCGCGGGTCGCCGCATTGCTGAAGGGCGGCCGCGGTCTGGTCACCGACGTCAAGGGTTGCCTGGAGCGCGGCGCGGTCCCGCCCGGCGTGCAGCTCTGGAGGCTATGACCCCGTCCCGGCCGGATGCCATGTGCGGTTTGCTTTACGCCGAGAGGGCTGCCAAAGTCCGGCGAACCTCCTGATGCCGTCCCATTTCCGGAATTCCGCCATGGCCAACGCCGCCCAGCCTTCCCTGCACGCCTATCTCGAAGAGTCGATCACCGTGCTCCGGCGGACCATCGAGCGTCTGCCGGAGGCCGACATGGCGGGCGCCGTCGCGGCCATCGCCACGGCCCTGGGGGGCAACCGGGCGCTGCTGGTCTGCGGCAACGGGGGATCGGCTGCGGACGCCGAGCACATCACCGGCGAACTCGTCGGCCGCTTCCTGAAGGAACGCCGCGCCTTGAAGGCGATCTGCCTCACCGGCACGCCGGCGGTGCTGACCGCCTGGGCCAACGACTATTCCTACGAGACGGTGTTCTCCCGCCAGGTGGAGGCCTATGGCGAGCCGGGCGGCGTGCTGCTGGGGCTGTCGACCAGCGGCAACTCTCCCAACGTGGTGGCGGCGTTCCGCGCCGCGAAGGAGTGCGGCATGACCACGATCGCGCTGACCGGCGAAGGCGGCGGGCGGCTGAACGGTCTGGCCGACATCCTGCTTGCCGTGCCGTCGCGCCACACCCCCCTGATCCAGCAGGCGCACCTCTGCCTCTACCACCACCTGTGCGAACGGGTGGAGGCCGCTCTGACGCCGGCCGCGTGAGGGGTTTCGCGTGAGGGGTTTCGGGGCGGGTCCGGCCGCGGCCTGCCCGCTGCCCCGGATCGTTTCCATGCCCCATGGGGGAGGAGATGCTTTGGAGGTCGACAGCCGGCGATTGCCCTGTTCCGCGCCGAAATTTCTTGCTTGAATTTCGGTTAGCCTCTATAGTCCTGAACCCAAACGATGTGGTCAGTTTTTGGCAAAGAAGAATTCCCGCATCGTACTAAACTTGGTGTAATTATAAATGCGCCCCCCCCGACCCAAGCCTTGCGTCGCCCACACGACGCAAGGTTTTTTCATTTTTACTTGATGGCTCTGCCTTCTGTTCTTTGTGTCGGGGTTGTGGTGGCGGGCAAAGCCTAGAGAAACAGAGCGGATTGCTGCGGTCGGGGTGATGACTGCCATGCCATGGGGACAGCCGTCCTGCCCGGCGGGCGCGGCCATCGGCGCCGCACTGCGGCCCGGCGTGGGCCGCACGCCCCGGATCCCCAGCCGGAGCCGCCCGGGCTCGGCTGGAGCGGGTCCCTTGCGGCGCGTGGGGCGGCGGTTGGCCGCCCGCACGTCCGATCAGCGGAATCAGCGGAACGAAGCCGATTCCAGGCCATGCGCGGCGAGGTCGGCACGCATCATTTCGCTGACGAGGTCGCGGAAGCTGCACACGTTCTGCCAGCCGAGTTTGGTGCGGGCCTTGGTCGGGTCGCCCAGCAGCAGGTCCACCTCGGTCGGGCGGAAATAGCGGGGGTCGATGCGGACCACGGCGGCGCCCGACGCCGCGTCGTAGCCGACCTCGTCGACGCCCGTGCCCTTCCAGGCAATGCTGCGGCCGACCTCGGCGAACGACAGCTCGACGAACTCGCGGACCGAATGGGTCTCGCCGGTGGCGAGGACGTAATCGTCCGGCTCGTCCTGCTGCAGGATGCGCCACATGCCCTCGACGTAGTCGCGCGCATGGCCCCAGTCGCGCATGGCATCCAGGTTGCCGAGATACAGGCAGTCCTGCTTGCCGGCCTGGATCGCCGCCACCGCGCGGGTGATCTTGCGGGTCACGAACGTCTCGCCGCGGATCGGGCTCTCGTGGTTGAACAGAATGCCGTTCGAGGCGTGCAGGCCGTAGGCCTCACGGTAGTTCACCGTGATCCAGTAGGCGTACAGCTTGGCGGCCGCGTAGGGGCTGCGCGGGTAGAAGGGGGTGGTCTCCTTCTGCGGGGTCTCCTGGACCTTTCCGTACAGCTCGGAGGTCGAGGCCTGATAGAACCGGGTGGTCTTCTCCAGGCCGAGGATGCGGATGGCTTCCAGAAGCCGCAGGGTGCCGATGCCGTCGGCGTTCGCGGTGTATTCCGGGGTCTCGAAGCTCACCTGGACGTGGCTCTGCGCCGCCAGGTTATAGATCTCGGTCGGCTGGACTTGCTGAACCAGACGAATCAGGTTGGTGGCGTCGGTGAGGTCGCCGTAATGCAGGAAAAAGCGAACGTCGCGTTCGTGCAGATCCGCATAAAGGTGCTCAACTCGTCCAGTATTGAACGAAGATGCACGGCGCTTGATCCCGTGCACTTCATACCCCTTGCTCAGGAGGAGTTCAGCGAGGTAAGCACCATCTTGGCCGGTCACGCCGGTGATCAAGGCAACCTTCGACAAGATATTTGTCCTTCGTTTAGTTCAGCCTAGCAGCTTTGGCGAAGCGCAATCGGCTAAGAAGCCATATTTCAGCGCCCCGTATAGCACAAAGCGGCAAAGGCACGCACGGGAAAGCACGCGCCGATCCCGCAAAGGCGCATCCCTTCAAGCCTTCCGGCTCCGGATGTCTCCGTGCCCGTGCAAAACTCGAATTGGCCGGGGTCCGCCGCGCGCTGCTGCCAGCGCGCGGCGGGGGTCCCTCAGGCGACGGCTCAGACCACCGAGATTGAGGCGGACGTGAAGCTGTCGTACAGCACGCCGGTCAGCACGATCTTGTTGGTCGCGCTGAACTCGATGCTCACGTAGCCGCTCTCGTTGGAGCGGA
>DASPMK010000364.1:0-10104 GCA_035627075.1 Azospirillaceae bacterium | reverse complement strand
CTTGATCTCGGCGATCAGGCCGTAGCGGTCGGACTCGGCGGTGGTCTTCAGTGCCCGGAAGAAGCCCCGAACGGGCGAGGCGTCGCGGGCCGCCGCCTCCACCTCCGCCATCGGACGGGCGGCCTTGCAGGCGGCGATGTGGTCGCGCTTGTCGGCACAGATCTTGGTCAGGACGTCCGACATCACGCGCACTCGGTATTGGTGATGGCGACCAGCCGCTCCAGCACACCTTTGGCACTCCTCGAGTCGATGGCGTGACGGGCGGCCGCGACTCCGGCCTTGAGGTCGTCCGCTTTGCCGGCCACCGCCAGGGCGGCGGCAGCGTTCAGCACGACGATATCGCGATAAGAACCGTGGGCTCCGTCCAGCACCGCCGTCAGCGCGGCGGCGTTGGTTTCGGCGTCACCGCCCTTGAGGTCGGCGGCGTTGGCCAGAAACAGGCCGGCGTCCTGGGGTGCCAGATCGAACACGGTGACGGCGCCGTCCTTCAATTGGGCAACGCGGGTCGGGCCGGTGAGCGTGATCTCGTCGAGTCCGTCGGCGCCATGCACCACCCAGGCCCCTTCCGAGCCCAGACGTTGCAGCACATGGGCCAGGGGCTCCACCCAATCGGCAGAGAACACGCCCAGGAGCTGGCGCTTGGCGCCGGCCGGGTTGGACAGCGGTCCCATCAGGTTGAAGATGGTGCGGGTGCCCAGCTCGAGCCGCGTGCCGGCGACGTTGCGCATGGCGGCATGATGGCGTGGCGCCATCAGGAAGCCGATGTTGTTTTCCCACAGGGAGCGGCGTACCAGCGCCATGTCGCAGTCGATGTTGACGCCCAGCGCCACCAGCACGTCGGCGGCGCCCGACTTGGACGAGATGGCACGGTTGCCGTGCTTGGCCACCGGCACGCCGCAGGCCGCGACCACCAAGGCGGCCGCCGTGGAGATGTTGTAGGTGTGGGCGCCGTCGCCGCCGGTGCCGCAGGTGTCGATGGTGCCGGGAGGCGCCTCGATGGGCAGCATCTTGGCGCGCATGGCGCGCACCGCTCCGGTGATCTCCTCCACCGTCTCGCCGCGCACGCGCAGCGCCATCAAAAAGCCGCCCATCTGCGACGGCGTGGCATCACCCGACATAAGGATATCGAAGGCGGCTTGGGCCTCCGGTTCGCTGAGGCGGGCGCCGGAGGCCACCCGGCCCAGAACGGTCTTCATCTCGGCGCTCATCGGGCGGCCTCCTGGGTGACGGCAAGGAAGTTGCCGAGGATGGCGTGGCCGTTCTCGGATGCGATGCTTTCGGGATGGAACTGTACGCCGTGGATCGGCAATTCTTTGTGCGCCAGCGCCATGATCAGCCCGTCGTCGCTTTCGGCGGTGATCTCCAGGCAGGCGGGGAAGGTCGCGCGCTCGACGATCAGCGAGTGGTAGCGCGTTGCCTTGAACGGCGAGGGAAGGCCCTTCATCACGCCGCGACCGTCGTGCCGGATGATGCCGATCTTGCCGTGCATCGGCACCGGCGCGCGCACCACCTTGCCGCCGAAGGACTGACCGATGGCCTGATGGCCCAGGCACACGCCCATCAAGGGCTTGGCGAGCCGGGCGCAGGCGTGGATCAGGTCGAGGCAGATGCCGGCCTTGTCGGGATCGCAGGGGCCGGGGGAGATCACCACACCCGCCGGCTTCATCGCCAGCGCCTCGTCGACGCTCAGCGCGTCGTTGCGGCGCACCACCACCTCGGCGCCCAGGTCGCCCAGGAAATGAACGAGGTTGTAGGTGAAGCTGTCGTAGTTATCGATCAGGAGCAGCATGGCCCGCCGGACGCCCCGCAGCGCTTGGGTCTCAGGTAAGCAGGAAACCTAACCGGGACGGGAGCGAAATTCCAGTGTGACGGAGGGCCAAAGTCCCTTGACCTTCCAGTTGCTGGAAGGACCATATTACCAGGCATGGATACGACAACCGACACCAGAACTCAGGTGCCGCCCCGCCACGGCGTCAGCCGGCAGGTGGCCCTTTCCGTCTCCGGCATGACCTGCGCCGCTTGCGTGGCCCGCATCGAGCGGGTGCTGTCGAAGCGTCCGGGTGTCATCCGGGCCTCGGTCAACCTGACGGCCGAGCGCGCCGATATCACCTTCGATCCCGACCGGATCGCCTTGCCTGACCTTGTCGAGGCCATCGAGGGTACCGGCTTCGGTGCTGTGCCGCTGGAGGGGGCGGCTGCGCCGGCGGAGGAGAGGAGCGCGGACGAGGCGCGGCGGACACTGATTACTCTGGCGATTGCCGCCGTGCTGACCGGCCCGATGGTGATGGACATGTTCCTGGCACTGGCGGCCTCAGCCGTGCGGGTGCCGGGATGGGTGCAGCTTCTCCTGGCTACGCCGGTGCAGTTCTGGGCCGGCGCCCGCTTCTACAAGGGGGCGTGGCACGCCCTGAGGGGCGGCGGCGCCAACATGGACGTGCTGATCGCGCTCGGCACTTCGGCCGCCTATGGCTTCTCGGCGTGGCAGGTGTTCGCCGGACATCACGGCGGCCATACCTATTTCGAGGCGGCGGCGCTGGTCATCACCCTGGTGATCGCCGGCAAGTATCTGGAGGCGAGGGCACGGCGCGCCACCAACAGGGCGGTCGAGGCGCTGGTGGCGCTCAGGCCCGAGACGGCGCGGGTGCTGCGCGAGGATGGTCGCGAGGAGGTGATCCCGGCCGAGCGGGTGAGGAAGGGCTTTATCCTGTTGGTCCGGCCTGGGGAGCGCATTCCGGCCGACGGTGTCGTCCGCGAGGGGCGGGCCGCCGTGGACGAGGCGATGGTGACCGGCGAGGCCATGCCGCAGGAGCGCGGGCCGGAGTCGCACGTCACCGGCGGCACGGTCAATCTGGATGGTTTCCTCAAGGTGGAGGCGACCGCCGTGGGGGCGGAGGCGGTGTTGGGCCGCATGATCGCCATGGTCGGCCACGCCCAGGCGACCAAACCGCGCATCCAGCGGCTGGCCGACACGGTGGCGGGGTATTTCGCCTTCTTCGTCACGGGTGTCGCCATCGTGGCTTTCGTCGGCTGGTATCTCGCCACCGGGTCGGTCGAGGCGGCGATCCTGCCGGCGGTGGCGGTTCTGGTGGTGGCCTGCCCATGTGCGCTCGGTCTTGCCACGCCGGCGGTGTTGGCGGTGGCGCTGGGGGCGGGGGCACGGCATGGCATTCTGATCCGTGACGCCGAGGCCCTGGAGAAGGCCTACGCCGTCAAGGCCGTGGTGTTCGACAAGACCGGCACTCTGACCGAGGACCGGCCGGAACTGACCGATGTGGTGCCGCTGGAGGGCGAGGCCGACTCGCTGATCGCGTTGGCGGCATCGGTGCAGCGGGTATCGAGCCACCCCATCGCCCGCGCGCTGCTCGACGAGGCAAAGAACCGGGGGCTGGCGCCGATGGAGGTGGCCGACTTCCGCGCCGTCTCCGGGCGCGGCGTAACGGGTGCGGTGGACGGGCGGGCGTTGGCGATGGGCAATCGCGCACTGATGGAGGAGGTGGGGGCGGATGTCTTCGCGCATCTCGATCATGCCGCTGGCTTGGAAAGCCAAGGCAAGGCCGTGGTGTGGATGGCGCGAGACTCCCAGATCATCGGGCTGTTCGCCGTGGCCGACCGGGTGCGCGCGTCGGCCGCCGGCGCGGTGGCGGAATTGAAGCGGCTGGGGGTTGAGGCGGTGATGCTGACCGGCGACGCGCCGGCCGCCGCCCGCGCGGTGGCCGGGCGGATCGGCATCGAGCATGTGCTGGCCCAGGCCAAGCCGGAGGACAAGATCGCCGAGATCGAACGGCGCCAGACGGAGGGTCAGGTGGTCGCCATGGTCGGCGATGGCGTCAACGACGGGCCGGCGCTGGCACGGGCCGACCTCGGCATCGCCATGGGCGGCGGCACCGACGTGGCGGTGCAGGCGGCGGGTGTCAGCCTGATCCGTGACGACCCGGCGTTGGTGCCGGCGGTGATCGATCTGGCGCGGGCCTCCCGGCGCAAGATCGTGCAGAACCTGGGCTGGGCCTTCGGCTTCAATCTGGTGATGATCCCGCTGGCCGCTCTCGGTCACTTGCCGCCGGTGCTGGCCGCCGTCAGCATGACGGTGTCGAGTCTGGCGGTTGTGTCCAACGCGCTGATGTTGCAGAACTGGCGGGGAAGGGCATCGAGGTCATGAACATCGGGACCGTCGCCAAGCGCTCCGGCGTGCCGGCAAAAACCATCCGGTACTACGAGAGCGTCGGCCTGATCCGTCCGGCCGAGCGCGGGGACAATGGCTACCGCACCTACTCCGAGACCGACGTGGAGACGCTGCGCTTTATCCAGCGGGCGCGGTCGCTGGGGTTTTCGGTGGCGGATGTGGGAAATCTCCTGGCCTTGTGGCACGACCGCGGGCGGGCGAGCGCCGACGTGAAGGCGCTGGCGCAACGCCATGTGATCGAGATCGATCGCAAGGTGGAGGAGCTTCTGGCCATCAAGCGGACCCTGCTGATGCTGATGAACCATTGCCACGGCGATCAACGGCCGGACTGCCCGATTCTCGACACGCTTGCCGGATGATGTAAGGAAATCTCCATGGCGCCACCGCGCCCCAAAGCCGCCAAATCAAAAACCAGGCCCAAGCCCAAGGCTTCGGGCGGCGTTCTCGGCTGGTTCAGGCGCCACCCCGTGCCGACGGCGCTGGGGGCGGCGCTGGTGGTGTTCGGGGCGGTGCTCGCCGAGCGGGCGCTGATGACGCCCAAGCCGGGCGCCAAGCCGCGCCTGCAACTGCCGCTGGTGGCCGACCCGCCGCCCCTGGTGATGGAGGAGCCGCCCCGGCCGTTCCGCATTCCGCGCCTGCCCGAAGTGCCGCCGGCCCCCGTCCCCTATCCGGGGGGCGACTCCGCGCTGACGCCGGCACCTCCCACCGCACCGGGGCCGGCTCCGGTGCCGGCCCCGGTGATCGTCAAGCCGGCGTCCCAGGAGCATCCGGCGCCGATCCCGGCCCCCGTGACGCCGGTGGAGGTGGCAACCCTGCCGCCCCCGCCTCCGCCGGCCCCTACGGGGCGGGAGGGACAGCCGGCGTGGATCAAGTACGCGGTTCCGGCGTCCCTGCCGGTCGACCGGCCAGCCATCGCTGTCATCATTGACGACCTGGGCGTGGATCGGAAGCGTTCGGCGCGCGTGGTGAAATTGCCGGGGCCATTGACGTTGGCGTGGATTCCCTATGCGGGTGACCTCAAGGGGCAGACCCAGGCGGCGCGGGTGGCCGGGCACGAGTTGCTGCTGCACATGCCGATGGAACCCGAAGGCGGCGACGAGGACCCGGGGCCGGGGGCGCTGCTGACCAGCCTTGGCAAGGACGAGGCGGTACGGCGGCTGGAGAAGGGATTGACGTCGTTCGACGGCTTCGTCGGCGTCAACAACCATATGGGCAGCAAATTCACTGCCAACCGGACGCTGATGGAGCCGGTGCTGGCGGTCTTGAAGCAGCGCGGCCTGCTGTGGGTCGATTCCAAGACCACGGCGGCCAGCGTGGGGCCGGGCATCGCGCGGTCGATTGGCCTGCCGAATGCATCGCGCGACGTGTTTCTGGACAATGAGTTGTCCGTGGCGGCGGTGCGGGCGCAATTGGCGAAGGCCGAGGAAGTGGCCCATCGCCATGGCGTGGCCGTCGCCATCGGCCATCCACACGACACGACGGTGGAAGCGCTGGCGGCATGGCTGCCGACGTTGGCCAAGCGAGGTTTCACCCTGGTGCCGGTCAGCGCGATCGTGAAGGCGCGCCATGCCGGCGGATAATCAAGCAAGGAGAGGAGCAACCATGACCAATACGTACAAGGTGGAAGGCATGACCTGCGGCGGCTGTGCCCGCTCGGTGTCGAACGCCATCGTCAAGGCCGCGCCGACGGCCACGGTGGACGTGGATCTGGCGAACAAGCTGGTAAAGGTCGATGGCGGCGTGCCGGAGGCCCAGGTGAAGGAAGCCGTCGAGAAAGCCGGCTTCGACTTCATGGGGCCAGCGTAAGACCGGAGGTGCGGGAGGCTCTCGGGCGGGTCTTCGATCCGCCGGGAGCCCCGGCTACCGCCCCGCCGCGAACTTGACGGCCTCTTCGGCCGCGCGGATCAGCGCCTTGGACTTGTTGACGGTTTCCTGATACTCGGACTCAGGATCGCTGTCGGCGACGACACCGCCGCCGGCCTGGACGTACATGATGCCGTCCTTGATCACTGCCGTGCGCAGGGCGATGCAGGTATCCATCGAGCCGTTGGCGGCGAAGTAGCCCACCGCCCCGCCGTAGATGCCACGGCGCGACTTCTCCAGTTCGTCGATGATCTCCATGGCGCGGACCTTGGGCGCGCCCGACACGGTGCCCGCTGGGAAGCCGGCGACCAGGGCCGACAGGGCGTCATGTTCCGGCGCGATGGTGCCCTCCACGTTCGACACGATGTGCATGACGTGGGAGTAGTACTCGATCACGAACTGTTCGGTGACCTTGACGCTGCCGATCCGCGATACCCGGCCGACGTCGTTGCGCCCCAAATCGAGCAGCATCAGGTGCTCGGCCAGCTCCTTGGGGTCGGACAGCAGGTCGGCGGCCAACTCCCGGTCCTCGGCTGGCGTGATGCCGCGTTTGCGGGTGCCGGCGATGGGACGGATGGTAACGGTGTCGTCGCGCAGCCGTACCAGGATTTCCGGGCTGGAACCGACAACGCTGAGGCCATCGTCGAAGTTCAGATAGAACAGGAACGGCGAGGGGTTGAGGCGGCGCAGCGCCCGGTAGAGCGCGAACGGCGGCAGGCGAAAGCGCAGGGAGAAGCGCTGCGACGGCACCACCTGGAAGATGTCGCCGGCGCGGATGTACTCCTTCGCCTTCGCCACCAGCCCGTGATATTCCTCGCGCGTGGTGTTCGACGCTGGGGCGGGCAGGGGCTCCAGATCGGCCATCGCCTCGCGGCGGTAGGGTACTGAGCGTTCCAGATCGGCGATGACGTCGGCCAGACGTTCGCGCGCCTGGGCCAACGCGGCTTGCGCGGTCACCCCGGCCTTGGGGCGCACCGGGGTTACCACTGTCACCGCGTTCTCGATTCCGTCGAAGATCGCCATCACCGTCGGGCGGATCAGAATGGCGTCGGGCACCTGAAGCTCGTCCGGATTGTCGTCCGGCAGCCGCTCCATCAGCCGCACCATGTCATAGCCGAGATAGCCGAACAGACCCGCCGCCATCGGCGGGAGGACGGCCGGCAGGTCGATGCGGCTTTCGTTGACCAGGGCGCGGAGCGCCTCCAGCGGGGACTCGGCGCACGGAGCGAAGGCGGTGGCGTCGGAGCGGGCCTGCCGGTTGATCTTCGCCTTGCCGTTCTTCGACCGCCAGATCAGGTCCGGCTTCAATCCGATGAAGGAATAGCGGCCCCGCACCGAACCGCCGGTGACGGACTCGAACAAAAAGCTGTTGGGCCGGCCATCCGCCAACTTGAGCATGGCCGAGACGGGGGTTTCCAAGTCGCTGACCAGCGTCGTCCACACCACCTGGGGACGACCGGCCTCGTAGGCGGCGGTAAAGTCGGCGATCGCGGGCAGGGTCTGCATGGGGAGCGTCTCCGGCCTTACTGGGCGTCGTCGCGCCGGTACATGGACTGAAGCGTGCGCGGCTGGATCTCCACCGGATACTTCTGGCGCAACGCCTCGGCGAATTGTACGGCGAGATCACCGGCGATGCCCTTGACCGCCTGATCGCGCACCTGGGCCAGAGCGGCGCCGGCCGTGGCCGGGTCGGCCGGGCGGATGTTCTTGAGGCGGGCGATCACCTGGGAATCGCCCGTGGCGGCGGAGGTTACCGCTCCCGGCTTGAGCGTGAACAGTTCGGCCACCAGTTGCGGTGGCAGGTTGGCGCCCTTGGCGGTGCGGGTGAACGGCTCGGATACCTTGGCCTCACCGCCGAACTCCTGGGCCACGGCGTCCAGGGCCGCGCCGTCCTTGAGGCGCTGGGCGGCCTTTTCAGCCTTTTCGGCGGCCTTCTTGGCGCGCTGCTCTTCGGTCCAGGCGGCGATTACCTGCGGGCGGACCTCGTTGAGCGGCTTCAGGGCCGGCGGGGTAACCTCGTCGACCCGGACCAGGAAGTAGGTGCCCTCCTTGGTTTCGGCCAGCCGGCTTTCCTGACCCTTTTCCAGGCTGAAGGCGGTCTTCAGCACCTCGGGCAGGGCCGGCACACCCTCGGCGACCTTGCCGGACGGGTCCTTGCCGGTGTTGTCGACAGCGGCGATCTTGATCGGCCTCAGGCCCAGCCGGGCCGCCGCCTCCTCCAGGTTGGCGCCGCCGGCCAGCGCGTCCTCCAACTGGTTCGACACTTCGAACAGGCGATCGGCGGCCTTTTCGCGACGTAGATCGGCGAGGATCTGGTTCTTCACCTCGTCGAACGACTGGGTGGAGCCGGGCTCGATGGCCGTCACCCCGACCACATGCCAGCCGAGCGCGCTCCTGATCGGCTGGGTGATGGCGCCGGACGGCGCCAGGAACACGGCGTCGGCCAACTCCTCGGGCAGATCCTCCTTCATCACCTGACCCAGCGGCATGGCGTCGGTCCCCACCTTTTGGGCGGCATCGGCGAGGCCGGCGGCGTTGCCGGCGGCGGCGGCGATCTCCTTCGCCTTCTCCTCGGTCTCCACCAGCGCCTGGGCGACGGAGCGGCGCTCCGGTGTGCGGAACTCGTTGATCCGGGCGTCGTAGGCGGCGCGCACCTCCTCATCCGGAACGGTGATGTCCTGGGCGATGTCGTCGGGCGCCAGCGAGGCCACGGTCAGGGTGCGGAACTCGGGCGCGGTGAAGCGCACCGCCTTGTCCTGGTGGAACGCCTGGAGCGCCGCCTCATCGGGCTGGCCGACGTCGGCGACGCCGGCATTCCGGATGGTGAGAACCTCGGCGACGCGGGTTTCGTTGCGGAAACGGTAGAGAGTCTCTACCAGCGGCTGAGGCGCCTGCGCCCCGGCCTCGATCGCGCCCAGCACCGTCTCGCGGGCGATTTCGCCGCGCAACATCTGGATCAGTCCGGCTTCGCTCAGGTTGTTGGAAGCAAGGACACGATGGAAGCGGTCGGGGTCGAACGCCCCCTGCTGGTTGCGGAAGGCCGGCTCGTCGGCGATACGCTGGCGGATGACGGCGTCGGAAATCCGCAGCTCCGCGTCCCTGGCGGCAAGGTCGATCAGCACGCGCTGGACGATCTGTTGCAGCGATTGGTCGAGCATGCCCATCTGCACCGCTTGCTCGACGTCGAACTGGCCGCCGAACATCGGGCGCAGACGCTGGATCTGCTGGCGGAACGTCTGGTCCAGTTCCTGGCGGCCGATTTCGACGCCGCCGACTTCGGCCACCGTATTGGATTGGCCGGCGCTGCGGATGACGTCGCCGATGCCCCAGACGCCGAAGCTGGCGATGAGCAGAATGAAGAGGATCTTGACGATCCAGGAGCCGACGGTGCCGCGAATCAGTTGGAGCATGGATCTCTCGACGCCGCCTTCAGACGGCGGCACGGTCAGGATAGGGATTGGGTCGGGGTGGGCGCCGAACCGGCGGCCCCGAGGCGGCCGACATCTTAGAAGGGGCAGGGGGGCGGCGGCAATACGCGATTTGGCCGGGGGCGGCCGGAGTTGGGCAAATGCGAAGGCAACGCCGGAAAGGTCAACCCGACGCGGGCCGGATCTAAAGAATATAACCCATGACGAGGCTTTTGACCGGTTGCCTGGCGGCGATTCCGCCGACAGTGGAATCCGTGCGCCATCCCTGCTAGACAGTCGCCGCTCGTGACACGACGATGACACCGATACGGACCTGATAGGGGGATGCATGGCCGACCGCCGCAAGCTGATCGCCGGAAACTGGAAGATGAACGGCTTGAAGGCCGACGCGCTGGCGCTGGTGGGTGATCTGGCGAAAAGGCTGGAGAGTGTCGGCCCGGTCGGCTTCGACATGCTGGTCTGCCCGCCGTTCACCGTTCTCGCCACGGTGGCCGACGCACTCAAGGGCTCGGCTCTCGCGGTCGGCGGCCAGGACTGCCACGTCAAGGAGTCGGGCGCCCACACCGGCGACATCTCCCCGGTCATGCTGAAGGACGCCGGTTGCGGCTACGTCATCGTCGGCCATTCCGAGCG
>DASPMK010000363.1:0-15202 GCA_035627075.1 Azospirillaceae bacterium | reverse complement strand
CAGGTAGCCTCGCTCGCCAGCCACAGCGGGTTCTTCAGCTTCTTCAGCAGTTCCTCGTGCGCGGCCAGCTCTTCCGGGCTGGCGGCGTGCGGGCGCGGCGGGCGCGCCACGCGCTGGATACGGGCGGCGGCGCGCCTTTCGGCTTCGCTGGCGGACAGGCTCAGACCCCGTTGCCGGCCGCCCAGCAGTTCCAGATAGACCTCGGCCAGAAGCTGGGAGTCGAGCAACGCCCCGTGCAGGGTGCGGTTGGAGTTGTCGATGCCGAAGCGCCGGCACAGCGCGTCCAGGTTCACCTGGGCGCCCGGGATCTTCTGGCGCGCCAGCTTCACCGTGTCGATGGCCCGCGCCATCGGAATGGCCGGCAGGCCCAGCCGCGCCAACTCGGCGTTGAGGAAACCCAGGTCGAACGAGGCGTTGTGGATCACCAGCGTGCCGTCGGCGACGAAGTCCAGGAAATCACCGGCGATCTCGGCGAATACCGGCTTGTCGCGCAGGAAATCGTCCGACAGGCCGTGGACCGCGAAGGCTTCGGCCGGCACCGGGCATTCGGGGTTGATGTACTTATGGAAGTGGCTGCCGGTGGGCAGGTGGTTGATCAGCTCGACGCAGCCGATTTCGACGACGCGGTCGCCGGTCAACGGGTTCAGGCCGGTCGTTTCGGTATCGAGAACGATTTCACGCGCCATGACGTCGGACCTTTCGCGGCAAGCTTCCCGGGCTGCGTAGCCGTTCAACAACACGGCGCAACGCTCGCAAGGTATGAAGACGGCCGAGGCCGGTGTCGACCACGAAGTCGGCGCGCCGGCGTTTCTCACCATCCGGCATCTGCCGGGTAAGGATGCCCCGCAGCTTCTCCTCGGTTATGCCCGGCCGGGCCAGCACGCGGGCACGCTGGATGCGCCAGGGGGCGGAAACCACCACGGTGGCGTCCACCCGCCGCTCGGCCCCGGTCTCGAACAGCAAGGGGATGTCCAGGCAGGCGATATCGGCACCCAGCCGCGCCGCGTCGGCCAGGAACTTGCGCTGCGTCCGGTGAACCAGCGGATGGATGATGCCTTCCAGGCGCTTGAGGGCCTCCGGGTTACCGAACACCCGTGCCCCCAGCGCCTGCCGGTCGACGGCGCCATCCCGGACGACGCCCGGAAATGTCCGGGCGATGATCGGCACGGCGGCACCGCCTTTGCCGAGCAGGCCATGCACCACCTTGTCGCTGTCCAGTACCGGCACGCCCATTCGCCGCAGCATGGCGGCGGCGGTGCTCTTGCCCATGCCGATGGAACCGGTAAGGCCGAGGACGATCATGGAATCCTTACAAGCTCTCCAGCACGAACGCCCGAAGGTCGTCCGTCACCTCCGGCCGCACGCCGAACCACGCCTCGAAGCCCGGGCGCGCCTGATGCAGCAGCATTCCCAGCCCATCGACGGCGCGGTTGCCGCGCTCCTTGGCCTGGGCCAGCAACGGTGTGATCAGCGGGGTATAGACGATATCCGTCACCACCGCCTCGGGCGGCAGACGGCCGAGATCGATGTCCAGCGCCGGCTGGCCGACCATACCCTGGGTGGTGGTGTTGGCCAGCAGAGCCGCCCCGTCCAGCGCGCGGGCGCGATCGTCCCAATCGAGCACGCGGATCGGCCCGCCCAGTTCGGCAGCCAATGCCTCGGCCCGCGCGCGGGTGCGGTTCACCAGGCGGATTTCCGGCGCTCCGGCATCGGCCAGCGCCACCACGATGGCGCGCGACGCCCCGCCGGCGCCCAGCACAGTCACCGGCCCGGCCGACGCCGTCCAGCCCGGCACCCCTTGTTCCAGGTTGGCAAGGAAGCCGAAACCGTCGGTGTTGCGCCCCTCCAGCGAGCCGTCCTCGGTCACGACGATGGTGTTGACCGCGCCGATGCGCCGGGCCTGCGGGTCGATGCGGTCGAGCGCCGCCATTACCCCCTCCTTGTGCGGCACGGTGACGTTGGCGCCGCGCAAGCCCAGGGCCGGCAGAGCGCGCACGGCGTCGAGCATCCGCTCCGGCGGCACCGCCAGCGGCACATAGGCGCCGTCGATGCCGTAGCGGTCGAGCCAGAAGCCGTGCAGCCGGGGCGAGCGGGAATGGCCCACCGGCCAGCCCATGACGCCCGCGAGTTTGGCCTTGCCGCTGATGATCATGCCTCAAGCACCCCGTTGACGCGCAGGAAATCCAGAACCGGCAGCAACGGCAGGCCCAGAATGGTGAAATAATCGCCCTCGACCCGCGCGAAGAGCTGGGCGCCCAGCCCTTCCAGATGATAGGCGCCAACGCTATGGAGCACATCGTCGCCGACGGCATCAAGATAATGGTCGAGGAAACCATCGGAGAAGGGACGCATGGTCAGAGTGGCGCTATCGATATGATGCCACAGCCGCTGGCCGTCCTTCATCACCACCACGGCGCTGATCAGGCGATGGCGCTTGCCGCGCAGATCCTGAAGCTGGGTGCGTGCCCGGGCGCGGTCGGCGGGCTTGTCGAACCAGCGGCCCTCGCACTCCAGCATTTGGTCGGCGCCGATGACGAACCGCCCGGGGTGGCGCGGGGAAACGCGCTGCGCCTTCAGGTCGGCCAGGGCTTCCGCCACCTCGTCGGGCTTCAGCCCGGCGGCGCGGCAGGACAGCTTGATCTCCTCCTCGTCCACCGACGCCGGGTAGCACGCGATGGTCAGGCCCGCCTGTTCCAGCAGGGCGGCGCGGGCCCGTGAAGCGGAGGCGAGAATAATGGTCTGGGCGGTCTTCATGGCATCACATCCGGGGTCCCTGGCCGCGCCGGGCCAGCAGCATCAGGATTTCCGCTGCCGTCTCCTCGATGGAGCGACGGGTGACGTCGATCACCGACCAGCCCTGTGCCGAGAACAGCCGCCGCGCCTCGGTCACCTCCGCCCGCACCGTTTCGGGATCGACATAAGTGGTGCTTTCACCCTGGTTCAACAGCTTCAGCCGGTTGCGGCGAATCTGCACCAGCCGGTCGGGGTCCTTGGTCAGGCCGACGATCAGCGGCCGGGTGATCTGCCCCAATTCGGGCGGCAGCGACACCCCGGGCACGAACGGCACGTTGGCCGCCTTGATGCCGCGGTTGGCAAGATACATGCACGTCGGCGTCTTCGAGGTGCGCGACACCCCCACCAGCACCACGTCGGCGTCGTGCAGGTCCCAGGTGGACTGGCCGTCGTCGTGGGCCAGCGCGAACTCCATGGCATCCATCCGGCCGAAATATTCGGCATCCAGTGCGTGCTGGCGGCCAGGCTGGCGCTGCGATTCAACGCCGAGGTGGGCGGCCAGGGCGTTGATCAGCGGATCGAGCACGGGGATGCACGGCACATGCACCTCGCGGCAGAACTCCTGGAGACGGCGGCGCAGGTTCTCCTCGACCAGGGTGAACATGACGATGCCGGGATTATCCTTGATACCCTCCAACACCATGTCGAGCTGCCGCTGGGTGCGCACCAGGTTCCAGAAATGCTCGATCGGCTTGATCGGGTCGAACTGGATGACGCAGGCCCGCGCCACGCTATTGATGGTCTCTCCGGTGGCGTCGGACACCAGATGGAGATGAAAATGGCGGCTGTCGTTCACGGTCTCTCCAAACCCGGGCTGGGGACGAATTGGATCGAAACGGGGATAACCGGGGCTTTTGGCAGGGGTGCGGCGATTTGCTCCCCGCATCCCCGAAATCCTGCCCCGGTTTCCCCGGGTCGGGAAAAGGTAGCCCAAGCCCTTCGGAAAGGGCGGACGAATCACCTCGCCCAAACACTTATCCCCAGGATTCCCATGTTTGCCGATATAGCACTTCCGCGCCATTGAGCGTAGGTCCCCTGGAGTCGTGCACAGGTCATAGGCCTATGCCAAGCGGACGATCCCGATCTGGGGATAACCTTTGGGCTACCGGGGATTCCCGTTATCCACAGGCATCCACTACTAAAACAATCCTACAGAAAAAAAAGAATGGTGAGAGGAAGGGTGGGAAAGCTACCTTTCCTGTCGACCTCTCGACTTCCACGCTGTTCGATCGGACGTAAGACCTTTGCAGACCGCACCCAAGCCCTTCCTGGCGGCGCTTTCCGGCCATGTGGCGACGCGCCCACCCTTCTGGCTGATGCGCCAGGCTGGCCGCTATCTGCCGGAATACCGCCAGACCCGTGCCCAGGCCGGCAGTTTTCTCGACCTCTGTTTCAACCCGGAACTCGCCGTTGAAGTGACGTTGCAGCCGATCCGGCGCTATCACATGGACGCGGCGATCCTGTTTTCCGACATCCTGGTGGTTCCGCACGCGCTGGGGCAGAAGCTCGACTATCTGGAAGGCGAAGGGCCGAAGCTCGACCCGGTGCGTTCCACGGCCGATCTGAAGCGGCTCACCGACAAGGCTCTCCACGAGAAGCTGGGAGCGGTTTATGAGACGGTGCGGCGCCTGTCCAAGACCCTGCCGGACGATGTGACGCTGATCGGTTTCGCCGGTTCACCGTGGACGGTGGCCTGCTACATGGTCGAAGGCGGCGGCAGCAAGGAATTCGCCTATATCAAGTCCTGGGCCTACAAGGACCCGGACGGCTTTCAGCAATTGATCGATCTGCTGGTGGATGTGACAGCGGATTACCTTTCGGCGCAGATCGACGCCGGGGCCGAGGTCGTGCAGGTGTTCGACAGCTGGGCGGGCGTGCTGCCGGCCGCCGAATTCCGCCGTTTCGTTATCGAGCCGACCCGCCGGCTGGTGGCGCGGCTGAAGGCCAAGCACCCGACCGTCCCGGTGATCGGTTTCCCGCGCGGCGCCGGGCTCCTGTACGAGGACTACGCGACCGATGCCGGTGTCGACGCGGTGGGGCTCGATACCACGGTGCCCGTAACCTGGGCCGCCCAGCATCTCCAGCCGCGGCTGCCGGTGCAGGGTAACCTTGATCCCATCAAGGTGGTGGCGGGTGGCGCGGCCATGCGCCAGGCCGCCTACGAGGTCCTGGAAGCGCTGGCAGGCGGGCCATTCATCTTCAACCTCGGCCACGGTGTGGTGCAGACCACCCCGCCCGAGCATGTGGGTGAACTGGCTGAGTTGATCCGGGCTTGGCCGGAACGGCGATAGGCTTTCGGAGAAGACTGGACAAAGGGCGGGAGCGGCTTATCCTTTCGGTCATCATGCCGAAAGACCCGACCCCCCAGAGGATTGCGGTCGTGCTGTTCAACCTGGGTGGTCCCGATCGCCCGGAGGCGGTGCGACCGTTTCTGTTCAACCTGTTCAAGGACCCGGCCATCCTACAGGTGCCCGGACCTGTGCGGCTGATGCTGGCCTATCTGATTTCGCGCCGGCGCGCCAAGCCGGCGGGCGAGATCTACGAACGGCTGGGCGGAAAGTCGCCCCTGCTCGACAACACGATAGCGCAGGCTCTGGCGTTGGAAGAGGCGCTGGGGGGGGGTGGCGAGACGCGCGTGTTCATCGCCATGCGATACTGGCATCCGATGGCCGATGAGACGGCTTATCAGGTGAAGGAATATAACCCTGATCGGGTAGTGCTGCTGCCGCTGTATCCGCAGTTCTCGACGACCACCAGCGCCTCGTCGGTGAAGAACTGGGAGCGTGCCGCCAAGGCCGCCGGGCTCGACAAGCCGACCAGTGTCGTCTGCTGCTACCCGACTGAGCCCGGCTTCATCACCGCCGAAGCGGAGCTGATCCGCGCGCGGGTCGAGGAGGCCAAGGCCCACGGCGCTCCCCGTGTGCTGTTCTCCGCCCACGGGCTGCCGCGCAAGGTGGTCAGGGGTGGTGATCCCTACCAGTGGCAGTGCGAGGAAACCGCGCGGGCCGTCGTCGCCGAACTCGGCATGCAGGGCCTCGACTGGGTCAACTGCTACCAGAGCCGGGTGGGGCCGCTGGAGTGGATCGGTCCGGCCACCGATGCGGAAATCGCGCGGGCAGGACGCGACAAGGTGCCGCTGGTCGTCGTGCCCATCGCCTTCGTGTCGGAGCATTCGGAAACCCTGGTGGAACTCGATATCGAGTACCGCGAACTGGCCCACGTCCAGGGTGTGCCGTTCTTCGCGCGGGTACCCACGGTGGGGGTGGAGCCGGTCTTTATCGAGGCTCTGGCCGCTTTGGTGCGTCGGATGGTTTCGGCACCGCCCGGGTTGTGCTCGCAGCAAGGTGGCCGCATCTGCCCCTCGGGCTTTACAGGTTGTCCGCAGCGCGGTGTCCGGGGTAAACCGGCGTGATGCCCGCTTGAACGGAGGAACCGGTGGCGTACGAATGGGTCAAGGCGTTGCACGTCGTCAGCATCATCGCCTGGATGGCCGGGCTCCTCTATATGCCGCGGCTGTTCGTCTATCACTCGGGCGTGACGCCGGGCTCGGAG
The DNA here is from genome assembly GCA_035627075.1 of Azospirillaceae bacterium. Classification (GTDB taxonomy): domain Bacteria; phylum Pseudomonadota; class Alphaproteobacteria; order Azospirillales; family Azospirillaceae; genus DASPMK01. Next base: position 8,857 of record DASPMK010000363.1, on the reverse strand, counting down.
GCGTCGGAGACGTTCAAGGTGATGGAACGCAAGCTGCTGCGCTTTATCATGAACCCGGCGATGATCGCGGCCTATGTCTTCGGCGGCCTGATGCTGTGGCTGAACCCGGACTGGCTTTCGCAGCCCTGGCTGCACGCCAAGCTGACGCTGGTGGCGGTCCTGACGTGGGCGCACCATGCCCAGGGACGTTGGCGTAAAGCCTTCGCTGAGGATCGCAACACCCATCCGCAAAAATTTTTCCGGATGATGAATGAAGTCCCGACTGTGCTGATGATCGGGATCGTTATCCTGGTGATTGTCAAGCCATTTGGTTGATAGTACGAAAGATAGATTTGTAGGAATAATTACTGTTTTACAACCGATGGTTTGGCTAGCATAATTTTAAAATGCAAAATACTTTAGAGTCGGACTCAAGCCTCGGTCGCGGCGGATGTTGATGGAAGCGGAGTAGGGCGGATGCAGGCGGCCGAAAACCCGACGGCTGAGGAATTCCTGTCGGAATTTACGGCCCTGTTCCTTGAGGATTCCAGGCAGAAGGTAGAACTTTTGGAATCCCTGGTTATCGATCTGGAGCATATCGGTAAATGCGGTGAGCGGTATTTTGATTTCATGCGGACCGTTCACAGCCTTAAGGGCACGGCGCCGACCTTCGGCTTTCCGACCGTGGGCATGATCGCCCACCGTCTTGAAGACTACATGAACAACATTTCCGCCCTGACGGGCCAGTCGACGCATGACGTCTATGTCTACATCGACGCTATCGGGCGCATTCTCGACGACGGGCACAATCCGGAATCCGGGGTGGAAGCGCTGATCCTGCGCGCCCTGCCATCGGCGGTGAATTTCGGCAATTTCTCGCTTGAGCATAAGCCGATCAAGGCACTGTTCATCGGACCGAAAAACGTCCAGTTCACCATCGTCGAGCACGAACTGAAGTCCTGTGGCTTCAGCGTCACCAACTCGCAGAATTCCTTTCAGGCAGTGGAGATGGCGCTGCGCATGCGGCCGGACCTGATCATGGTCTGCAACGTCATCGATATCCTGAACGGCATCGAGGTGGCGCACATCATCCGCTCCATCAACGCCACCCGAAACATTCCGATGGTCTTCGTAACCAGTGATGTCGCCGAGGACCCGGGCCAGAGCGCGCTTAAATCCAAGCTGCCGAAAGAGGTCGAAATCGTCCGGAAATCCCATTTTCCGGACGATTTCGCCGACGCGATCATTCAACTCGAGATCATGTGATGGCTTGCCGATGATAAACACCTCATCGGCAAGCCATCAAACCCGACAGCTCAAGGCAGCAGCACCGTCGAGCCGGTGGTGGACCGGCTTTCCAACTCCCGGTGCGCCTCGGCCGCGTATTCTAGCGGAAAAGTCTGCCGCACCTCGATCTTCACCGCCCCGTGATGAACCGCTTCAAACAGGTCGGCGGCGCTGGCCATCAGGTCGGCGCGGGCGGCGGTGTAGGTGAACAACGTTGGCCGGGTGACGTAGAGCGAACCCTTGGCGGCCAGGATGCCGAGATCTACCGGCGGTACCGAACCGGATGATTGACCGAACAGCACCATCATGCCCCGGGGCTTCAGGCAATCCAGACTGTCCATGAAGGTGGTTTTGCCCACACTGTCGTAGACCACCGGCACACCGGCGCCGGCGGTCAGATAGCGGACTTTCTCGACGAAGTTTTCGCGGCTGTAGATCACCGGATGGTGGCAGCCGTGCGCCCGCGCCAGTTCCGCCTTTTCATTGGTGGAAACAGTGCCGATAACCGTGGCGCCCAGCGAATGGGCCCACTGGCACAAGATCAGACCGACCCCGCCGGCGGCGGCGTGGACCAGGATGGTGTCGCCGGGTTCAACCCGGTAGGTGGAGCGAAGGAGATACTGTGCCGTCATGCCTTGCAGCATCATGGCGGCGGCTTGCTGGTCGGCAATCCAACTGGGTAGCGGTATCAACCGGTCGGCGGGGGCGATCCGAGCCTCGGCATAGCTGCCCATGGGGTTGGCGTAGGCGACACGGTCGCCGACCTTCAGCTCGGTCACGCCGCCGCCGACCTCTTCGATCACGCCGGCCCCTTCCATGCCGATCACGCACGGGAACTGCGGCACCTTGTAGAGGCCGGTGCGGTGGTAGGTATCGATGAAGTTGAGGCCAACCGCGGTATGGCGCAGACGCACCTGCCCCGGCCCGGGTGAGCCGATCTCCTCCACCTCCTCCCAACGCAGGACTTCCGGGCCGCCGTATTCGTGGATGCGGATGGCATGGACCATGGTGGATTCCCTTCGAAACCGGTTATTTCAGGTGACGGGCCAGGAATTCGGCCGTGCGCCGGTTGGCCAGCTCGGCCGCGGCGGCATCGTAATGCTGACCGCCCGGCCGGGCGAAGGCGTGGTCGCAGTCGGGGTAGGTGTGAATGGTCACCTGCGAGACGCGCGACAATACCTCACGGATGTGCGTTTGGGCTTCGGGCGGCACGAAGCGGTCCTGGCCGGCAATATGCAGCAGCAGCGGCTTGGTGATTGCGGCGGCTTCCGACAGCCGGTTGTCGAGGCCCACACCGTAGTAGCTGACGGAACAGTCCGGGCGCGAGCGCGTGGCCATCAGGTAGGCCAGACGCCCGCCCAGGCAGTAGCCGATCACGCCGACCTTGCCGGTGCAATCCTGATGCTGCGACAGCCAGACCAGGGCGGCGTGCAGGTCGAGGATGCCGCGGGCCTCGTTGAAGCCGGCCATGAGCTGGCGGGCGCGGGTCCACTCCTCCTCGCTCTTGTCGGTAAGCTGGACGCCCGGTTGCTGACGCCAGAACAGGTCGGGGCAGAGCGCCAGATAGCCTTGCGCGGCGAAGCCGTCGCACAGGTCGCGCATCACCTGGTTAACCCCGAAAATCTCCTGGATGACGATCAGCCCGGGTCCCTGCCCGCTCTGAGGTCTGGCGAGATAGGCCTGAAACGTGCCGCCGTCGCTGGCGGTGATGGTGATGTCGGGCATGGCGTTTCCCCTTTTCCCGAAGTTCGTTACCAAAGATTTTTCTTCGGGACGCGGGTGGGATCATTATCCAGAGGAGGTGGGCGCCACACCATGGGCCCATCAAGGGGCCGCGAGAGGCAGTGCCCCTTGGGTAAACCCTTCCTCATGCTGGAGCAGCCAGACCTTGGTGGAGAGTCCCTGCCCGCCCGAGTACCCGGTCAGTCCGCTGGCGCCGACGACGCGGTGACAGGGGATGATGATCGGGATCGGGTTCTTTCCGCAAGCACCGCCAACGGCCCTGGGCGCGCTTAATAGTCGCTGGGCGAGATCGCCGTAGGTGGCGGTCCGCCCATGGGGGATGTCCATCATCGCGGCCCAGACGCGTAGCTGAAAGGCGGTGCCGGCGGGTCGTAGCGGCAGGTCGAAGCTTTGACGCCGATGGGCCAACCAGTCGCGGAGTTGGCGCTCGGCCTCTTCCAACACCGGGTCAGGCGCTTCTACCTTCGCCCTGCCCCACCCAAGGGCGGTCAGCGCGGCGCCATCGCCGGCGAGGTGGAGGAGACCGAGCGGGCTGTCGAAGGTCAGGCTGGGCATGGATGGCGTCACCGGCGCGAGAGTTCGGTTTCAAGCGCTCCCACCTCCGTCACCGGTGTCGAGCAGGCCAGCCCGCGACAGACGTAGGCGGCGGGCCGCCCGCCGACAGGGCCCTTGCCGTGGGCGGGATGGTCGGCCGGCAGGTCGGCGCCGGGCGCCAAGACCGTCAGGATGCGCGTGGGCAGCGCCCGGCGCAAGACGGTATCGCGCAACGCCTTCGTGGCGGGATCATCCGGCGGGCCGGTGATCACCACCTGAAGCGCGTTTTGCAACAACTCGGTATTGTTGAGCAGCGTTGGCAGCGGGAAGAAATTCCGGCTGAGTTCGCCGGAGAAGGCATCGACGATGGCTTCCGCCTGCTTCCGCCAGGCCGCGTCACCAGTCAGGTAATAAAGTCGCGCCAGCACGCCGACCATGGTGCCGTTGCCGCTGGGGGTGGCGTTGTCGTGGGCGTTCTTGGTCCGGACGATCAACGCCTCGGCGTCGTCGGCGGTGAAGAAGTAGCCACCGGCGGTGGCGTCCCGATAGTGGCGGTCGAGAACGCCGGTCCATGCCTTGGCATGCTCGACGTAGCGGTCCTGGCCGGTCGCCTCGTACAATGTCAGCGCGGCGCGGGCCATGTTGGCGTGGTCGTCCAGGGTGGCGGCGTGGCGAGCCTGCCCGTGGCGCCAGGAATGGCGCAGGCGGCCATCGATGGTCATGGTGTCGTGAATGAAGGCGAAGGCACGCTCGGCGGCCTCAATCCATTGTTTCACGTGAAACACCATGCCGGCGTTGGCCAGAGCGGCGATCATCAACCCGTTCCAGTCGGCCAACACCTTGTCGTCCCAGCCGGGACGGACGCGCTTTTCCCGCTCGCGCCAGAGGATGTGCCGCAGATCGGCCAGCTTGGCTTCGTAGGTCGCGTCGCCCAGGGCCGTGGCAAGGCGACGGTTCAAGATGGTGCGGCCCTCCCAATTGCCTTGCGGCATCACGTCGTAGGCCAGCTTGAACAAGAGGGAGTCCGCGCCCAGAAGCCGGTCGATTTCTTCCTCGGTCCAGACGTAGAACCGCCCCTCCTCCCCTTCGCTGTCGGCGTCGAGCGTGCTGGCGAAGGCGGTGCTTCCCTCGGCGATCATCTCGCGCAGAGTCCAATCGACGGTTTCCCGCACCCGCTGGGCGAAGAGCGCATCGCCGGTGTCTTGCCAGACCAGCGTCAACAGGTCGATCAACTGGGCGTTATCGTAAAGCATCTTCTCGAAATGCGGCACCAGCCACTGGGCGTCGGTCGCATAGCGCGCGAAACCGCCGCCGAGGTGATCATAAATGCCGCCCTGGCTCATGGCGGTCAGTGTGGTCAGCACCGCCGTCTTGAAAGGCGCCCGCCCGTTGCGCAGCCACGCCCGCCACAACAGCTCGAACAGCGGCACCTGGGGGAATTTCGGCGCTTCGCCGATGCCGCCGTGGAAGGGATCGACCTCGCGCACCAGCCGCTCGGCGATCTGATCGATGGTATCCGGATCGACCGTCGCCGGTGGCCGGCTTTCGGCCAGCTTGGTCAGGGCCGCGCGCAATGTCGTGACGTTGCGGCCGATCTTGTCGGGTTCGCCGTGATAGGTCGCCGACACGCTGCGCAGCACGTCAGGAAAGCCCGGGCGGCCCCACCGCGAGGTCGGCGGAAAATAGGTGCCGCCCCAGAACGGCTCGCCGTCCGGGGTGAGGAACATGGTCAGGGGCCACCCGCCCTGTTGGCCCAGCAGGGCCAGCGACGACTGGTAGATCTGGTCGAGATCCGGCCGTTCCTCGCGGTCCACTTTGATGCTGACGAACAGATCGTTCATCAGCGCGGCGATCTCGTTATCCTCGAAGCTTTCGTGCGCCATCACATGGCACCAGTGGCAGGCGGCGTAGCCGATGGACAGCAAAATCGGCTTGTTCTCCTGTTGGGCCCGCTTCAAAGCCTCTGGACCCCAGGGCATCCAATGCACCGGGTTGTCCTTGTGCTGGAGAAGGTAGGGGCTGGTTTCGCGCCCGAGCAGGTTGCCGGCCATGGGGTGGTGATCCTTTGCGCAGGTCGTGCCTATCTGTATAGTGTGGACCGTCGCAAGACGGGCTCAACCCCAAGAAGTCCAAGCATTTCAATTATGGGAGGGGCTGGCGTGAAGATTACCATCGATATCGATTGCACGGCGGAGGAAGCGCGCGATTTCCTCGGTTTGCCAGACGTCAAGCCGATGCAGGACGCGCTGTTGCAGCAGATGCAGGATCGGATGAGCGCCGGCCTTCAAGCCATGGAGCCCGATGCGCTGATGCGCACCTGGTTGCCCGCCGGCATCCAGGGGGTTGAACAGTTTCAGAAGATGATCTGGTCCCAGATGACGGCGGCGCTGGGCAAGGATGGAAAGAAGTGATCGACCCGAAGCCGTTCTACGACGCTCACGTTTTTTGCTGTACCAACGTTCGGCAGCAAGGCCACCCCCGTGGTTCCTGCGGTCTGCGCGGCGCCGAGAAGATCCAGGGCTACATGAAGGCGCGGGCCAAGGAATTGGGCCTGAAGAACATCCGCGTCAACAAGTCCGGCTGCCTTGACCGTTGCGAGCTGGGGCCGGTGATGGTGATCTATCCCGAGGGCATCTGGTACAGCTACCACGATACCGCCGATATCGATGAAATCCTCGAAACCCATCTGGTCAAGGGCGGCCGGGTCGAGCGGCTGATGCTGATGCCGGACCAGACCAAGCCGGGCGTCTGATTCACGCCCATGGCCGCCACTATTTTCGCGCTGGCCTCGGCTCCCGGACGGGCTGGGGTGGCAGTAATCCGACTATCGGGAGCGACGGCGGGTTCGGCGCTGGAAGCGCTGACCGGCAAGGCGCCCCCCCCGCCTCGCCACGCCGCCCTGCGCGGCTTGCGCGATCCCCGCACGGGCGAGGTGTTGGACCAGGGGCTTGTCCTGTGGTTCCCCGCCCCGCACAGCTTCACCGGCGAGGACGTGGCGGAATTCCATGTCCACGGCGGCCGGGCGGTGGTGGCCTCGGTGATCGAGGTCCTGGCCGCCCTTCCCTTTCTACGGCTGGCCGAACCCGGCGAGTTCACCCGCCGCGCCTTTGAGAACGGCAAGTTCGACCTGACGGCGGCGGAAGCGGTGGCCGATCTGGTGGACGCCGAGACGGCGGCGCAACGGCGGCAGGCGTTGCGGCAGTTGGACGGCGAACTCGGCCGGCTGTACGAGGGTTGGCGCAGCCGATTGACCCGCGCCCTGGCGCATCTGGAAGCCGACATCGACTTTCCCGACGAGGATTTGCCCGAAGGCGTGGCTTCGGCGGTGCGGCCGCACCTGGAAGGGCTGATCTCGGCCATATCCGCCCATCTCGACGACAGGCACCGGGGAGAGCGGCTGCGCGATGGCGTCTATATCGCCATCGTCGGCGCTCCCAATGCCGGGAAGTCCAGCCTGCTGAACGCGCTGGCGCGGCGCGACGCGGCGATCGTCTCGGCCCGCGCCGGCACTACGCGTGACGTGGTGGAGGTGCATCTCGACTTGAGCGGCTATCCGGTGATCCTGGCGGATACGGCGGGCCTGCGCGAAACGCTGGACGAGATCGAGAGCGAGGGCATTCGCCGCGCGCTCGATCGGGCGGCCAAGGCGGATCTGAAAATCGCCGTGTTCGACGGCACGCAATGGCCGGTTCTGGACGCCGCTACCCTTGATCTCGTGGATGACAGTGCGGTGGCGGTGGTGAACAAGGCCGATCTGGCGGTCCTCGATTCTCCGGTGATCGGCGGCCGACCGGCATTGGCGGTGTCGGCGGCGACGGGAAATGGCCTCCCGGAGTTGACCGCGCGGCTGGAGGGTGAGGTGGCCGACCGTTTGGCCGGTTCCGGCGCTCCGGCGCTGACCCGCGCCCGGCATCGCGCGGCGTTGGAGGAATGCCGCGACAGCCTGGGCCGCGCGCTTCAAGCGCCGTTGCCGGAACTGGCGGCGGAAGACGTGCGGTTGGCCTCGCGCGCCTTGGGGCGGATCACCGGCCGGGTGGACGTGGAGGACCTGCTGGACGTCATCTTCCGTGATTTCTGCATCGGGAAGTGATACGGACGGCGCTTGATGGAACGCATCGATCGCCTTTGGTATCCTGGGTATGATGTTTCACGTGAAACATTGTTCAAAGGGGCCGCACCCCCTGGTATGATCGGGATATGCAGCACTACGATGTTATTGTGATCGGCGGCGGCCACGCCGGATGCGAGGCCGCGGCGGCTTCGGCGCGCATGGGCGCCGCCACCCTGCTTTTGACCCACAAGGTCGAAACCATCGGCGAGATGTCGTGCAATCCGGCCATCGGCGGGTTGGCGAAAGGCCACCTCGTGCGCGAGATCGATGCGCTGGATGGGGTGATGGGCCGGGTGATCGACCGCGCCGGCATCCAGTTCCGTATCCTCAACCGCTCCAAGGGGCCGGCGGTACGGGGGCCGCGCGCCCAGGCCGACCGCAAGCTTTACCGCCAAGCCATGCAGGCAATCCTGGCGGAGCAGGAAAACCTGACCATCCGTGCCGCGACCGCCGAAGACCTGCTGGTCGATGCCGGTGGCGCCATCACCGGCGTGGTCACCGGCGGCGGCGATGAGATCCGCTGCGGGGCGGTGGTCATCACCACCGGCACCTTCCTGCGCGGCCTGATCCACATGGGCGAGGTGAAAATCCCCGCCGGGCGCATCAACGAGGCCCCATCCACCGGCCTGTCGGGTGCGCTGGAGCGGCTGGGCTTCCCGCTCGGCCGGCTCAAGACCGGCACGCCGCCCCGGCTCGACGGCCGGACCATAGACTGGGCGGCGCTGGAGATGCAGCCGGGCGACGACCCTCCCCCGCCGTTCTCGTACCTCACGGAGCGCATCACCACGCCGCAGGTGCCGTGCGGTGTGACCTACACCAACGAGACGGTGCACCGGATCATCCGGGGCAACCTGCACCGGGCGCCGATGTATTCCGGCCAAATTCAGAGCATCGGCCCGCGCTACTGCCCATCCATCGAGGACAAGGTGGTGCGGTTCGCCGAGAAGGAACGCCACCAGATATTCCTGGAGCCCGAAGGGTTGGACGACGACACCGTCTACCCCAACGGCATCTCCACCTCCCTGCCCCGCGACGTCCAGGAAGCCCTGCTGAGGGAAATTCCGGGTTTGGAAAAGGTGGTGATGCTGCGCCCGGGCTACGCCATCGAGTACGACTTCGTTGATCCGCGCGAACTGAAGCCGACACTGGAAACCCGCCGCGCGCCGGGCCTGTTTCTCGCCGGTCAGATCAACGGCACCACTG
>DASPMK010000362.1:0-7799 GCA_035627075.1 Azospirillaceae bacterium | reverse complement strand
GGCAGCATCACCACCAGCGCCCCCGCCCTGAACGACATCGGCAGTATCGGCCATCACATGCCGTCCTCCGGTGGGCGGGCGAAGGCGGTCGGTCCCGCCTTCCGGATCTGGATGGCGGAACGGCTGCGCCACAAGAACCGGGGCATCCAGGGCTGGGATTACTCCCGGCTCGTCCTGGCCGACTTCCCCACGCTCTGGCAGGTGGCGGTGCTGATGCCCGGCGACGATCCGGCCCTGCCGCAGCCGGGCCAAGTCCGGCTGGTGGTCGTTGTCGGCCCGAGCAGCCCCGACGTGAGCGATCCGACGGTTCCGTGCGCCAGTGATACCTTGCGCACCGACGTGGAAGAGATGTTGAAGCCGCTGATCAGCCCCTTCGTCACGCTGTCGGTCGAAAATCCGTTCTATGTGCGCGTCAAGGTTACGGCCGAGGTGGTTTTCCGCGATGTCGCCACGCTGGCCGACCTGACCGGCCGGTTGAACGCCGATCTGATCGGTTGGCTGTCCCCCTGGCCGACCCCGGCCCTGGGACGGCGGCCCACCGCCTATTGGATGGAAGTCGCCATCGCCGACTTCATCCGCCGCCGGCCCTATGTGGTGGAGATTCTGACCCTGTCCCTGAGCTGCCACTTCCCCGACGGACGGAAGGGCTGTCATTATTTCACCTCGGCGCTTGAGCACGACCTGAGCGAGTCCAGTGTGGAGTCCCGGCGGTCCGCCGGGACTCCCGCGACGAACCGGCCGGCAACCGGGGAAGGGGCGCCCGCATGAGCCGGACGTCTTCCTCACTGCCGACCGGCCCGCTTCCCGATGTCGGGTTGGATTACCTTGCCCTGCGCACGGAGGGAGTCCGGCTGGTCCAGCGGATGTCGGGGAACGTCTGGACGGACTACAATTTCTCCGATCCGGGCGTGACCAGCCTGGAGCAGCTCTGCTTCGCCCTGACGGAACTGTCCTACCGCGCCCTGTATCCGGTGGAGGACTTGCTGGCCGACCCGAAGACGGGCCAGCTGCGCCTGTGGCGCCAGGCACTCTACCCCGCGCGTGCCATCATGCCGACCAACCCGGTGACGGTGGCGGACCTGCGCCGGCTGGTTCTGGACCGGATGCCGGCTCTCGCCAATGTCTGGTTCACTCCTCTGGTGCCGGCCGACCCTGCCGGCGTTTCCGGGCTTTACGACATCCAGATCCACGTCTCCCGGACCGATCCCTGCGCCTGCCCCGGCGAGGACCGCATCGGCGAGGTGGTGCGGCGGGTCCTCGATCGTTACGGCGCGCACCGCTCCCTGTGCGAGGACGTGGAGTCGGTTGGCGTGCTGACTCTGCTGCCGACACAGATTTCCGCCCGCGTGCTGATCGAGGACGATGCCGACGCCGCCCAGATCCAGGCGGGACTGCTGTTCGCCCTTGGCCTGCGGCTGGCGCCCGAGCCCAGGCGGACCTCGCTGGAGGAGCGTTTGGCTCAGGGGCGCAGCACCGCCGAGATTTTCGACGGACCGCTGATGCTGCGCGGCTTCATCGACGATGGGCAACTTCAGCCGCTGCCCAGGACGGTGGCGGTGTCGGACCTGCTGAAAGTGATGGCGGCGACGCCGAAGGTCCTGCTGGTGGAGGGGGTGACCGTCCGGCTGGCTGGATCGTCGGAGACCTACGGCGACGGCAAGACGATCACGGTCCCGAAGGGCCGTCTGCTGGGGCTGCTGACCGAGCCGGTGGACGAACGGTTCCCGATTTGCCTGTACCAGGGTGCCGTGCAATGCCGACCTGATCCGCGGCGGGTCCGGCATCTGCTGGATGGGATGTGGCGGGCGCACCGCCGGACCTACGATCTCTGGGAAAGCTACCGCGACTACTACAAGCCGCCGGAGGGGCGCCGCGTCGATCTGGCTGCCTATGGCTCGGTGCAGGACCAGTTTCCCAACGTCTACGGCATCAACGCTTACGGACTTCCTCCCGACGCCACCGACAAGCGGCGAGCGCAAGCGCGGCAGTTCAAGGGCTATCTCATGCCCTTCGACCAGTTGATGGCGGACTACTTCAGCCAGTTGGCCTTCGTACGCGACCTCTTTACCCCTGCGGCCGGCGGCGACAGGACCTATGCTTGGCAATCGTTGGCGGGGATCGTTCCCGACGCAGCCTCCCTGCTGAGTCCCGACTACGAGGACGGTCTCGACGCCATCGTCAAGGCCGCCGATCCGGTGCGGGAGCGGCAGGCGAACATTCTCGGCCTGCTGCTGTCCCTCTATGCCGAGCGGCCTCAACCGTCGCCGGGCCGGCAGGGGGTGGACGGCGACGAGCCCAATGCCGCCCTGGTGCGAGCGCAGCGGGACCTGCTGGTCCGCACGGTGCCGGCGACCCGTGACCGCGGACGCGGCTTCGATTACCGCCACCCCGTCCGGTACGGCGGTGGCGCCGGCATGGAGATCCGCTGCCGGATCGCCCTGGACCTGATCGACGCCGCTGGGGCGATGGGCGACGATACCGATGGCGACGCCATCCCGGTGAACGATCCCACCCTGGCCACCCTCGGACGGCCTATCCGGCCGGAGTTGCAGGAGGTGGTGAATCACCTCTTCACGCCGGTGGACAGCCTGCTCGACGACCTGGAAACCACGGACGAGCCCGGCGGATCGCCCCTGGCTGGCCAGAGCGTCGCCGTGCCGCTGCTGCGGGCCCTGTCCCACCCCTCGCGCTATCGTGTCGGTTTCCGGAGCAACTCGGGAGGGGCGGTGGTCGTCTGCCGTGGGACCGACGACCAGTGGTGGCTGGTGGGCGAGCATCGCACCGCGTCGGCGGCGCTGACCGCCATCCTTCGACTGGTGTACGCCGCCGGCGGCCGGCGCCGGCGCCGCCTGACCATCGTCGAGCATACGTTGCTGCGCTATGCCATGGCGCTGACCGGCGGCGACGGCCAGGACTACAGCTTTCGCACCAGCGCCGTGCTGGAGGCGACGCGGGAAGAGACGGAGGACGGCTCCTGGCGGCGCCAGGTCCGGCTGGTCCTGCGCCAGAACACCCCGGCCCATATCGCCATCGAGTGTCTGTTCCTGACGCGGGACCGGATGGAGCGCTTCCTGGCCTTGCACGCCCGCTGGGTGGAGGCTTTGCGTCAGCCGCATCCCGCCCGCCGGGCGACGACCAGCCTGCGTTTGCAACGCTTCCTTGCTGCCTGCCGGCCCGGCGCGCCGGATGGCATCACCGACGGAATGGATGCACTCTAAGCTGAGAGAACAGCCATGCAGAGCCATGCCACGAAACAGCGCTCCGCCGACATGACACAGAGGCATGCCCGACAGGGCGAACAGCCGACCGCCGTGGCCGGGCCGCAGCAGGGCCGGCTGACTCAGCTTGCCGCCCAGCTCGACGCCCGACCGGAGAACCGGGCACTGGCCGCCCTGGCGGCGGGACTGTCGCGCCCGGTCCAGCGCCAGCCCAACCGAACCGGCCTGCCGGACGCGCTGAAGCAGGGGATGGAGGACCGGTCAGGACTGCCGCTGGACGATGTGCGGGTGCACTACAACTCGGCGGAACCCGCCCGGTTCCAGGCCCATGCCATCACCCAGGGCAAGAACATCCATGTCGCTCCGGGCCAGCAGCAGCATCTTCCCCATGAACTCGGCCATGTGGTGCAGCAGATGCAGGGCCGTGTCCGGCCGACAATGCAGATGCAGGGCGTGCCGGTCAACGACGACCCGGCGCTGGAAGCCGAGGCCGACCGCCTTGGCGCACAGGTATCCCAGGGGCTTGCCCCCCAGCAGCTTTCCCGCGAAAGCGAGGCCATTCATCCTCCGGTCCAGCGGGCGAAGAAAGACAAGAAGAAGACGAAGGCCGCCAGAAGCACTCGTCCCAAGGCCAAGGCAACGGCCAAGGGGGCAGCTTCCGGGACGAAGGTTCGAATGATGTCTTGGAACGCGCTTGGCGACAAGTCGCCCGAGGATTGGGCCGATATCCTTACCCGCGCACGTCAGCAGGGGGTCAACTTGATCACCTTGATGGAGGCGCCGGGAAATCTGATGGCCCTTAAGGCTGGTAGAGATTTGGCGAAATGGAAGGGTGCGAAAGTTCATGGTCCGTACCCCGAACTGACTCCGACTTCGGCGCGGACGACAGACGAGGGCAATGCACCACCGTCCGCCGGATTTAATAAATTCTACGCCATTGTTGCGGGGCCAGGCATCACAGTCGAAGAAAAAATAAAGAATAAAAAGCTCGCAAGCGAGCAAAAAGACAACGAGAAAAAGTTCAATAATAAATTTATAAAAAGCCAATTTGGCATACTATCGTTTATTGAGGGAACTAAGGACTATAATAACAGAAAAGCACATGAAAGAGCCGAGGAGCAGCGTCATGACGCGGAACGTCCCGATGGCGTAAGGCGCTCGAAACGAAAAGCGTCTCCATCAACAAATTCGGACAATTTCAAAGACCTTGGGCTGAAAATGCCGTTTGGCGTCTCGGTTGCGGTTGAATCAGCCAGGAAAAAAACGCGTTTCGACCTCACCATGCATCACGCCGACGAAGGAGGAGGAAAACAGCTTGCACTCCCCTCCAACCTGATGGCGCTGGTCCGAAAGGGTGGCAGAGTGCCCGAGCGGACCGTCATGACCGGCGATATGAACCTAAATTCTCAGGTTGCCAGTAGTACGTACAAGGGACTCGGTAAAGCCCCTTACTTCGTCAGCGGGAAAGCGTCCGGCGGCGATGAGTGGACACATACAGCCGGCACGGTGGAGCTTAGAAATGCCGTGAAAGACAACCCAAATTTGTCAGGGCTGGCGAGGTATTTGGGGCCTTCAGGCAGCAAAAAATTCAGTGATCATTTCCCAAGTTTTGTCGATATCATACCGTAATATCTGTATGGCCCAACGATCGTGACGAAGATCGGCCCTCCGGGACGCATCCATCATCTCCGCCGCCTGTCCATCGAGATTGTCCTGCCCGACCTCGAACAGGCGTTGGCCTTGCGACCGCGCCTGGAAGCGCTGGGGCGGACCCTGATGCCGTTGGTGCTGGAACGGGTGCTCGACGCCCTGGCTCCCGCCGACCGGCATGTCTTTATCGAGCGGTTGAGTCTGGACCTGGGCACCCTCTCGGCCGGGCAACTGGAGGCCGACGCCCTGACCGCCTTCGAGCGCGCCCTGACCGACGCGTTGGTCGAAGCCCTGGCGCGGGCTGGAACGGCGTCCAACGGCCCGGAGCGCACGCTCTCGCCCGAGGAGGCGAGGCTGGCGCTGGCCGAAGCCTTCCTGGTCAACGGCGTCTTCCCGTTCTGGGCCGGGGCGGAGGCGCCAGCACCGGGCGTGCTGCTGCGCACGCTGGCGGCGGAGCAGCCCGACGCCATGGCCGCCCTGCTACGGCGCCGGGGGCACGACCGGGTGGTGCTGGAGCGGCTGGTACTCCAGGCAGGGGAAGAGGGGCTGCGCCGGCTGCTGGCCGCCCTGGCCCCAGCCGATGCCGCCACGATCGCGGCGTGGCTGGCCGATATCGTCCGGCTGCACCGGCAGGAACCGTTGCTGCCGCAGCCGGCCGAGGCCGTGGAGCGCCTGCTCTGGCGGCTGACCTTCGACTACTTGGTGCGGGAAGCCGGATCGCAGTTCAACCGGCGGAGCTACCTGCGCTCCCTCCTGCGCGGTGTCGCGGAGAGCGAGGGCTTCGACTATGCCGCCTTCCTGTTGCTGCTGCACCGGGGGATGCAACGGATCGGGCGGCAACGTCCCCTGGGATCGTCCCTGCCGGCGGTGCTGCGCGACCTGCTGGAAGAGGAGCCGGCGGAAACGGACACCGTCCTTCTCGACGGGGCTGTTTCGGGCGACGAGGAAGCGCTATTGGCCCTGCTTCGCCGTCACGCCCGGAACCGCTCGACGCTGGAGGCCCTGGTCCGCGAGCTGTCGCCGGAGCTGTTCGCGCGGATGGTCTGCCGGCTGGAGCCGACCCACGCCGCGCTGATCCTGGCCTTCCTCGATGATCTCGCCCGCCGGCACCGGGAAGAGGCGCTGCTGCCCCTGTCGGAACAGGGGGTCGGCCAGCTGACGCGGCAATTGACCCTGATCCTCCTGTTGCGGGACCCCGGCACCCAATTCAACCGGCGGAGCTGGCTTCGTGCCTTGCTGGAAGAGATGTCCGCGCGCGAGAACGTCTCCTACGAGGCGCTGCTGTCCACCCTTGCACGCTCCCTGGCGCGAACCGGCGGCCGGGGGCCTGCCGGCTTCTCGCTTCCCGGACTGGTGGCGGAATTGGCCGGGGAGCCGGGAACCCTGTCACGGGCGAAGCGATTCCTGCGCGGCGGCGGGTCCCCGGCGGACGGTGACACGCTGCCGTTGCTACTGGACCGGGATAGGCCCGGTCTGGCGGCACTGCTGCGTCGGCTGGCGGCCGACAGGGCGGCGTGGAACAGCGGTCTCGACCGGCTGCTCGGCCGCTTGGCCCCGGAGGAGGTCGTCGCCCTGCTGGCGCCCGACCAGGCGGTGGAGATGGCCCGTCGGGCGCGGCAGGAAACCGAACCCGGCACCGGCCTGCGAACAGCTTGGGAGCGGATGCTTACGGCGCTCATGCGCGACGAACCGCCCGGCGTGGCGAGGCCGCTTCCCGCGCCCGGGCGGCGGCTGGATCGACTGGCCCGGCTGCGCCACTGGCTGGATCGGGGCGAGACCCCCTGGTGGGCGCCCGACCCGGTCGCGCTGGAACGCTCGATCCGGTCATTGCCGGATCTGCCCTTGGCCGAACTGCTCGGCCTGTTCCAGTCTCCCGACCCGGCGCGGACCGCGGATCGCCTGCGGCGTGCGGTGGAAACGCTCGGCCGGGAGCACGGGCACTGCCTGCTGCTGCGGTTGGCGCCCGAGGTTCTCGCGGCATCGCCGAAAAATCGGGATAGCCTGGAGGCCCAGTTGGTCACCATCGCTGACCAACTGGCCGGACGGAGCCCGGATGCACCGTTGGCCGCGACCTCGGCCGGCTCGGTCATCCCGTCGGCGGCGGACCGCGTTGCTCTATTGGCGTGGCTGGAGGGAAACGGCGCGGACGATCAACCCTGGGGGGATCGCTTCCATCGGCTGTTGGCCGGTCTCCTGGACGACGACGACGGCCTCGATGCCGTCCTGTCCGCCGGGCTCGGCCAGGAACGGGGGCGCTCGCGCTGGGTCGCGCGGCTTCCCGACGAGATTCTCGGGCGCATCCTGCACCGGGTCGAGCCGGCGCTTGCCGGGTTGCTGGAGGATGCCATCGTCCTGCTGTCCGCCGCTTGGCGCCAGACCGCCTCGCCGGCGCGGCGTGGGCTGGCCGACGGCATGCTGTGGGCCATGCTGTTCGCCGAACTCGCTGCCACTCCGGCGGGACATCGTTCCCCGCGGGTCCTGGTGGAGGGCCTCGTGCGGGGGCTGACCGGGGGCGACCCGAGTGCGACGGCACCGTTCCTGGCGCGCGCCCGGTTCCTGGCCGGGGAGGCGGGGCAGGTCGGTTTGCTGGCGGTGTTGCGCCCGGTCCCGGCGAAGCCCGCCCCCCCTGGCGGCACCGTGCGGGAGCCGGCCCGGTGGTGCGTCCGGCGGGAAGCCTCCGGCACGCTTGAGGTTGCCGAACCGATCCACGTCGGCAACGCCGGCCTGGTCCTTCTCAACCCGTTCCTGCCCCTGTTCCTGGAGCGGTTGGGGGTGTTGACGCCGGAGGCCGAGGGTATCCCGCGGGTCACGGGGCTGGCGGCGGCCTCCCGCGCCGTGCATCTTCTGCAATATCTGGCCGACGGCCGTTGCGACCGGTCCGAACCGGCGCTGGTGCTGAACAAAGTACTGTGCGGCCTTGAGCCCGCCCTG
>DASPMK010000361.1:0-3288 GCA_035627075.1 Azospirillaceae bacterium | reverse complement strand
AGGCCACGGCCTTCGCCCCCCAGGGCAACGCCACCGCGCCGCCTGCTCCCCCGCCGCCCGGAGCGGCCAATGCCCCAGCCGTGGCGCTCGATGTGTCGACTCCGGCGGCAACCCCACCGCAGTCCGCCGCCCCGCTGGCCTTGCGTCCGGGTATGGTGCTGCCCGCCATCACCCTCGCCGCCTCGCCCGGCTTGACCGTGCCCGGCGGTATGGCCCCAAGCCTCGCGTCCGCCCCCCCACCGCCGATCGGCGCACAGAGCCTGCCGGGTGGGCTGCTCAATCTGCTGCCCGGTGGTATGGCTCGGACGGTATCCACTCCTCCAACCGCCATGGGGAGCGCTTTGGAAACGGGCGCGCGCTTGGCGCAGCCTTTGGGGAGTCCGCTCCCACCTTCGGCCGCCCAAGGCGCGGCCACGCCGGTTGGAAGCTCGGCGCCACAAGTTTCCCTTGACGGCAAGTCTTTGCCGCTCCCCCCGGCCGGCGCTCCTCCCTCGCCCGGCCCGCCGCCAATGCCGGTCCAGGCCGGCAGCACGATCGCGCTCAAGGTGCTGGACGTCCGGCCGGCGGACGGCGCCCAACCACCGGCGGCGATGCCCGAGACGGGTGCCGACGGCACCCCGATTCTGACGGGCACGGTGGCGCGCAACAACGCCCACGGCCAGCCGATCCTCGCCACGCCCCGCGGCACTTTCCTGCTGGCGACACCCCTGCCGGTGCAGCAAGGGACACAGATGACTGTGGCGTTGACCGACCCTGCCCAGATTTTGGCCGCCGGCCTGCCCCACGGCGAGGACGAGGCGGGAGGGGGCAAGGGCTGGCCCGATTTTCAGCGGGCGCTGGCGACTCTGGCCGCCATCGACCCGGCCATGGCCCAGGCGCTGGTCAATACGGTGATGCCGCAGCCCAACCGCAAGCTGGGGACGGCATTGATGTTCTTCCTGTCGGCGGCGCGCGGAGGCGACGCGCGCGGCTGGCTCGGCGACGAAGCCGCCCTGACGCTGGAGAAAAGTGGCCGCCGGGACGTTTTGACGGCATTGACCGAGGAATTCCGCGCCATGGCGCGGCAGGCCGCCGACACCCCGCCCGGCGAGTGGAAACCCTACCTGATTCCGTTCCTTGCCGGCGAAACCGTCGCACGACTGTCGCTGCATGTCCGCCCGGTGGGCGACGAGGACGGGCAGAAGGGGGGGCGTGACAAAGAGGGGCGTGGCAGCCGCTTTCTGCTGGACGTGGACCTGAGCCGTCTGGGCCCGATCCAGCTCGATGGACTGGTGCGACCGCGCCGCTTTGACCTGATCCTGCGCAGCCGCATCGATCTGCCCGAAGAAGTGCGCCACGATTTGCCGACAATTTTCACCAACTGCCTGGAAACGGTAGGCTATACCGGCGCCCTGTCCTTCCAGAGCGGTGGCCGGGGCTGGGTTTCGGTCCAGCCCAAGCCCAGCCGAGGCCTGGGACCCCATGGTGCTGGAGTTTCCGCATGAGCTTTTCCCGCCGCATTTTTCTGGAGACGACGGCCAACCCCGACCCCGGCCACGACTATCTGGTGCGGTTGGCCGGCAACGTGGCCGGCGCGTCCCTGGCTGTGCGTTTCGTTCCCGACCAGTTGGTGCTCAATCCGGCGGGCTTCGCCGGCTATCGTGCCGCGCTGGCGCAGGAGCCCTGGCCGGCGCTGGAGGCCCTGGCGATCACGGTGCTGGAAGATCTCAACAACGAACTGGTGCCGCGCTGGGTGCAGGTGGTGGCAACCCGTGAGGCGCCGCACACCCATGAGGTGGTGATCGAGGACCGCCAGCCCGGTTGGCACAATCCCCTGTTCATCGCCCGGCTGGGGGTGCTTTAGGAGCCGGCCCCGCTCTCGCGCTGGCGGCGCTGGAAGCCGCTGGCGGCGACCTCGTCGAACATCGCCGTCTCGCGCTGGCGGATCTTTTCCTTTTCGCGCCGGTTGCGCTCTTCCTGGGCGATCTCGTACCGCTTCACCTCTTGGAAAACCTCGCTCATTTCGTCAGTCGCCACATCGATTTGACGGTCGACCTGGGCAATGGACGAGGCCAGGGTCTTCTTGCGGAAATTGGCTTGGGCGATGTAGTTCGCAAAGGTCAGCGCCGCCTCGGTCGACTGGCGAGCAGCGTCCTGCTCCGCCTTGATTTCGGCCTCCAGAGCGGCCAGTTGTTCGCGCAGCCGTTCAGCCAGCGAATGCAGGTCGGCCAGCGCCCGACGTTTTTCGTCAAGCCGCCACTTGTGATACCGAATGAGAGCCTTGAGATCACCCGCCATTCATGCCTCTTTCAAGACGTCCTGTTTTCCAGAATGGCCTGCAACTGCGCGTAGCCGCTGGGCAGATCGGTTCGTTCCTTCTTGCCCTGACGCAGGAAGGTTTCCAAGGCCGGCTGGTAGTGGATGGCCTCGTCCACATCAGGGTCGGTGCCCCGGCGGTAGGCGCCCAACCGGATCATTTCGGCCATGTTCTCGTAGGTGCTCATCAACCGACGGGCGCGCTGGACCAGCGCGTTCTCCTCGTCGGTGTTGCAGCCGGGCATGGTGCGCGACACCGACTTCAGGATGTTGATGGCGGGATAGCGCCCGCGCTCGGCGATGCCGCGTTCCATGACGATATGGCCGTCGAGGATGCCGCGGACGGCGTCGGCAATGGGTTCGTTGTGGTCGTCGCCGTCCACCAGCACGGTGAACAGGCCGGTTATGGAGCCCTTGCCCTCCGGCCCCGGACCGGCGCGCTCCAGGAGGCGCGGCAGCTCGGCGAAGACGGTGGGCGGATAGCCCTTGGTGGTCGGCGGCTCACCGGCGGACAGGCCGATCTCGCGTTGGGCCATGGCGAAGCGGGTGACCGAATCCATCAGACACAGCACCTGTCGGCCCTGGTCGCGGAAATATTCGGAAATCGCCAGCGTCATGTATGCCGCCTGACGCCGCATCAGCGGCGGCTCATCGGAGGTGGCTACCACGACGACCGAGCGTTTCAGCCCTTCCTCACCCAGGTCTTCGGTCAGGAACTCCTGCACCTCGCGACCGCGCTCGCCGATCAGGCCGACAACGCTGACCTCGGCCTCGGTGTTCTTCGCCATCATCGACATCAGCACCGATTTGCCGACGCCGGAGCCGGCAAAGATACCCATGCGCTGACCACGGCAGCACGACAGGAAAGTGTTGATGGACCGCACGCCCAGGTCGATCTTCGCCCCCACCCGCTGGCGCGAGTGGGCCGGCGGCGGGTTGGCGCGAATCGGCGACGAATCGGCGCCGGTCGGGATCGGCCCCTTGCCGTCGATC
>DASPMK010000360.1:0-10833 GCA_035627075.1 Azospirillaceae bacterium | reverse complement strand
AGAAGGCCCCGCCGGACCTGTCGAAGTTCCTCTTGTCGCCGATGCCGGGCCTGCTGGTTTCGGTGGCGGTGAACGAGGGCCAGGAGGTCAAGGCCGGCGAGGAGCTGGCCGTGGTCGAGGCCATGAAGATGGAAAACGTGCTGCGCGCGACGCAGGACGGGGTGGTCGCCAAGATCCACGCGCAAAAGGGCGCCAGCCTCGCCGTGGACCAGATCATTCTGGAGTTTGCGAAGTAAGCGCTTACGTCAAGGGGCGGGGGACTCTCGACCATGTCCGGGGCGCCCCCGCCCACCCCCCTCGAACCCAAGAGGAAGTTGACGATGGATGAACTTCTCGACGGCTTCCAGCGGTTCCGCACCAGCCAGTTGCCGGACCTCCAGGGGAGGTTCCAGCAATTGGCCCGCCTGGGGCAGGCGCCGAAGGCGGTGGTGGTGTCCTGCTGCGATTCCCGCGTCGATCCGCAGTTGATTTTCCAGGCGGGGCCGGGCGACCTGTTCGTCATCCGCAACGTCGCCAACCTCGTTCCGCCCTATCATCCCAACGCCGACTACCACGGCACTTCGGCGGCGCTGGAGTTCGGCATCCGGAATCTGGGTACTCCCCGCATCGTCGTCTTGGGCCATACCCTTTGCGGCGGCATACGCGCCTTGCTGGAGGACGACCAGGACGGCGATTTCATCGGCACCTGGATGGCCATCGCCCAGCCCGTGCGCGATCGCGTCTGCGGCTGTGGCGGCTGCCACGAAGTGACCGAGGACATGAACCGCGCCGCCGAGGTCGAGGGCATCCGCGTCTCGCTCGACAACCTCATCACTTTTCCCTGGATCAAGGAGAGGGTGGAGGCCGGCACGCTGACACTGCACGGCTGGTTGTTCGATGTGGCCAGCGGCGATCTTCGGATGGTGGACGAGCGCCGGGCCATTGGCGCCGCCTGACCGGCAGAGGTCCGCTCAGGCCGTCTGATCCAGGGCTTCGTCCAGCACCGCCATCAGGCGGGCGGGGTCCAGCGGCTTGTATACCAGCCAGTGCCCCCGCTCATGCCCCGTCAAGACCGCCCTCGCCTCGGCGGTTTCCCCGGTCAGGATCACCGCCGGGATGTCGCGGCGGAACATCTCGCGCACCCGCGCCACCACGTCCAGCCCGGACAGCCCATCCCTCAGACGCAGGTCGGAGAGAATCAAGTCAAGGTCGCGCTCCAGGCGGTCCAGCTTGGCCAGCGCCTCCGCCATGCCCGTGGCGGTCAGCGCCTCGCAACCGAAACTGGTCAACACCATGCGCAGGCCGGTCAGCACCAGTTCGTCGTCATCGACGACCAGGATGGTGCGGCCGCTGAGATTGTAGGGCGCCTCGGTCGTGTCGTGCGGGCGTGGGGTGACGGCCTTGGCCAACGGCACCGACACGGCGAATACCGACCCCCGCCCCACCCGAGAGCGGACCTCCAGGGGAGTGTCCAGAAGGGCGGCCACCTTCTGCACGATGGCAAGCCCCAACCCCAGGCCTCGGTTGTGGTCGCGCTCGGGGGTTTCCAACTGGCGGAACTCCTCGAAGATGGTGTCAAGCTCATCCTCGGGGATGCCGAAGCCGGTGTCCCAGAACTCGATCCTCAATTTGGTTCCTCGGTGGCGCACTGCCACCAGTACCGCGCCGCGCGGGGTGTAACGCACGGCGTTGGCCAGGAGATTGCGCAGAATGCGCTCGATCAGGGTCGGGTCGGTGCGCACCATGCACGACTTTATGCGGGCGCGCAACGCCACCCCCTTCCCCTCGGCTTGCGGCTGGAACTCCTTGATCAGGCGATCGAGAATCTCGATCAGGTCGATGTCCATCAGCTTCGGCTTTACCGTGCCGGCATCCAGCACCGACACGTCGAGCAGCGCGTTCAGCAGCACCTGCCCCGACTCCATGGCCTTACCCAGGAGTTCCGCCGTTTGCCGGCTGCGCCCTTCGGGCAACTGGGCCAGCAGGGAATCGAGGAACAGGCGCATGGCTTGGAACGGTTGGCGCAGGTCATGGCTGGCGGCGGCGAAAAAACGGGAACGATCCACCACCGCGCGCCGCGCCTCCACGGTGGCATCGCCCGACAGCGCAAGGGCGGCGAAGACGCCGGACACGCCATTCTCTTCAAGCACCGGCGTCAGGTGCAGCCGCGCCTGCCAACGTCTGCCTTCATCGGTTGTCCAGGTCAAGGACCTGGACGTCACCGGCCCGCCAGAGGCGAAGGTCTGGGCGAAGGCGTCGGCGGCCGGGCTCCAAAAGGTGCCGTGGGCACCCAAATCGGTGCAGGCATCGTTGACCACCACCGTGCCGTCGGCCCCCATCACCAAGGCGGGAAAGGGAGCGTTTCGGCAGATGTCCGCCGCCGCGCGCAGGCATGGTGACCAAGTTCCGGTGTCGGCCCCGTTCGGGGTCGACAACCCTCTAGCAAAAGACAGTGCCGTTTCGTGCATCCAGCCAGCCGTGTGCGTTAACCAGTTCGGCGTCCGGGACGCTAGCATACTTTCCGGCCCGCCTGTCATGTGCGCAAAGGGAGTGGGCGTGGAAGGTTGGTGTACTCACGAAGGAGTGATGCCGACAGGCGAATGAAATGACTTTCATTCGCCCTCGGCCGTTTGCATACCATTGTGCAACTCCCGTGGTTTTGGCGCGTCTTTTCTCCTGTGATTGGCGACTGATCATGTAATTCGCCGGCCAAAACAGCCTTCCGGCAGTGGCGCCGCGAAGATTTGGTTTAAACGGCGCTGACCGATTGACAAGGTTTGATGATACCCCTAATGGATTACCTTCAACGGTCGTATGGCAAACAGATCCCGCCGGTTCTCTGGCGGAAAAATATAGGGCTTGGGAGTTTGAACACGGCGTCGGCAAAGTCTCGGCTCCGACGGACGGAGGTACGGTGCGGTGAGGCACGGCCCGCCGCGCGGGCGGCTGTTGTGCTCGCCCTGCTTGCCTTGCTTGCCTTGGCCGGGCCGGCGTTCGCCGACGTTGGCATCAAGGAATTCCAGATCGTCGGCCGCACTCTCAGCATGCTGACCACCCGCCCGACCGGCCGGATCGCGCTGGCGGTGGTCTACGCGCCGGATGTGGCCGCGTCACGGCAGGAGGCCGAAGACGTCGCGCGGGTGCTGGGGGCGGGTTTTGCTGTGGGCGGTCTGACCCTGGCGCCGGTCCTGGTGCCGGTCGACCGGCTGGCGCAAGGGCTCGACGGAGCGACCGCGGTGTTTGTCACCGCCGGCCTCGCGGCACAGCAGGACACTGTATTCCAGGCTGCCGGCGCCCGTGCCCTGCCCACGCTGACCCTTGATTTCACCTGTGTGCGTGCCGGCAAATGCGTGCTCGCCCTCAAGGCCGAGCCCCAGGTCGAAATCGTGCTGAACCGGCGAGCGGCGGAGCAAGCCCGTGTGTCCTTCGCCTCGGCGTTCCGCATGCTGGTGTCGGAGATGTGATGATGGCGCGGGTCAACAACAGACCGATCCGACCGGGCCTCTCCCTCCTGCTCCTGGCCGCGCTCGCGATGGCGGCGGCATCGCCGGCGGTCGGCCAGACCATCGACTACGGCACGCTGGAGCAGATTTTTGGCCAGCCGGTAACCGCCAGCGCTACCGGCTCGCCCAAGCTGGCGTCCCATGTGCCGGTGACGATGGAGATCATCACCCAGGACGATATCCGCCGTTCCGGCGCCAGTTCCATCCCCGATATCCTTCGCCAGTACGCCGGGCTGGACGTGTGGCGTTCGACGGTGGCGGGGGTGGATGTCAGCGTGCGCGGCTATAACCAGTACTATTCGCCGGGTCTTCTGGTGCTGGTCAACGGCCGACAGGTCTATCTCGACCACTACGCCTTGACCGCCTGGAGCGCCATTCCGGTCGAGATGGGCGAGATCCGCCAGATCGAGGTGGTCAAGGGACCCAACACCGCGCTGTTCGGCTTCAACGCCGTCCAGGGCGTCATCAACATCATCACCTACAGCCCGTTGCACGACGACATCGATACGGCGGCGGTGCGCGTGGGCACGCAAGAGCTCCGGCAGGTGTCGGCGGTGCAGACCATCCACCTGTCGGACCGGGCCGGGGTGCGGGTGTCGCTGGGGGGCACCGAAGCGTCGGAGTTCGACTCGCCGTTCGACAACGCCGACTTGGCAGCCGGCAACGCCCGCTACCGCATCGATCCCAGCCGGCGGTCGGCTGCCATCGACAGCCTGTTTCAGGTGACCGACAATCAGCAGGTGGGGCTGGAGTTGACGCGCTCGGTGGCGCGGCAGTCGGAGTTTTCGCTGTCCGCCGACCTGACCCGGTCGGACTACGAGACCTCCTCGGCCAAGGCGACCTGGACGGCGGAAACCGGCCTCGGCCTGATGGAGGCATCGATCTACCGCAATCTTCTGGAGGTGGACTACGTCGGCGACTTCCTCAACAACTACCACATCGAGAATGCCGTCACCGCCGCGCGGGTGCAGGACCTGTTCAGGCTGGGCAGCGATCACAGCTTCCGACTGGCCGGCGAGTACCGGCACAACGAGATCAACACTTTCCCCGACGCCGGGGCGGAGATCGGCTATGACGTTTATTCGGCGTCGGCGATGTGGGACTGGACGATCACCGACGCCGTGTCGCTGACCAACGCCGTACGCTTCGACCACCTCCAGATGGGCTGGGAGGGGGCGGTGGACTACCCGGCCATTGTCACGCCGCCCTTCACCCCGGACAAGTACGACCGCCAGATCAACGGCATCAACGTCAACAGCGGCCTCGTCGTGCGGGCCAGCGCGCAGGACGTGGTGCGGATGACGTACGGCCGTGGCCTGCAGTTGCCGGCACTGTACGAGCTGTCGTACTTCAAGTACGGGGCGCTGCCGCCGGCGTACGCGCCGCTCGTCGGCTTCTTCTCCACCGGCAACCCGGCGCTGGAGCCGACGGTGGTGAACAACTACGAACTGGCATGGGACCGCCGGTTGCCGGCGTGGGACGCCATGGTTCGGCTGGCGGCGTTCTACCAGACCCACGACAACCTCCGCAGCAACGCCACCTCCGATCCGGTCTTCCGCGGCAATGTCGCCGACTTCCTGTCGGGCAACGTCGGCGGCTCCGATGCCTGGGGTGGAGAGGCCGGGATCACCGGCACCATCGGGTCGTCCTGGCGCTGGGGCCTCAACTACACCTACGAGATCGTCCGGGACCGCCTGTCGGTGAACAAGGAGGCGCTGTACGCGCCGATCCTGTTCGAGGACGGCACCCCGCGCCACCGCGTCAACGGTCACCTCGGCTACAGCGACGGGCCGTGGGAAGCCGACCTGTTCGCCCATTTCACCACGGCTTACGACACCCTGCGCTGGCCGTTCGGCGACCCGTCCGCCGATCCGCCCTATGACCGCGTTCGTGTGCCGGCGCATCTCCTTCTGAACGGGCGGGTGGGCTATCGGCTGTCCGATGGAATCACCGTGGCGCTGGAAGGTCAGGGACTGGAGGCGGCGCAGCACCGCGAAACCGCCGCCCCGCCGGTCGAGCGGCGGCTGTCCCTGTCGCTGACGGGACGGTTTTAGCGCTCCTCATTGCGCATCCGGTTGGGCTTCCGGGGCGGCGTGGGCGAAGGCGGGCAGGTCCAGGCAGGCGCCGTTGATGCGCCGGAGCGTCGGGTAGGCGTCCATGTCCACTTGGAAGCGCCGGGCGTTGTGGATCTGCGGCACCAGGCACGCGTCGGCCAGCGTCGGCCGGTCGCCCAGCACGAAGCGGCCCGAGCGGCCGGCGCGTTGCAACTCGACCTCCAGGGCGGTGAAGCCCGTCTCCACCCAATGGCGATACCACGCGCTCTTTCCCGCCTCGTCCTGGCCCAGGCGTCGGCCCAGATATTCCAGGACGCGCAGGTTATTCAGCGGGTGGATGTCGCAGGCGATGGCCTGCGCCACCGACCGCACCCACGCCCGCAGGTACGGATCGGGCGGCAGGAGCGGCGGATGGGGATGAATCTCGTCGAGGTACTCGATGATGGCCAGCGATTGGGTCAGCACCTGGCCCTCGTCGTCCACCAGGATCGGCACCAGGGCGGCGGGGTTGAGCGCGCGGTAGCTCTCGGTCAACTGCTCGCCGCGTCGCAGGTGGACGAAGCGGGGATCGGCCGACAACCCTTTCAGGTTGAGCGCGATGCGCACGCGGTACGCGGCCGAGCTGCGCCAGTAGGTGTGGAGTTCCATCTTGCCTTCTGCTCCCCAGTGATCTGGCGCTAACGGGGAGGTGCCGCCACTCTGGAATTGCCGTTGCGCCGTTCGATGTGCCGCCACCAGCCGGTGCCGTCGCCGGTGAAGACGTCGCGGGTGAGGAACCAGCCGCCGGCCACCGGCGCCGGGTCCAGCCAGCCGTTACGGCCGTGGTAGCCCAGGCACAGGGAGGGATGCCGGACCATCAGGATGCCCGCTTCCTCCGGCGGGGCGGGCTCGCCGGCATCGTCCACCAGACGCGCCTCGGCGTCGGGCAGAAGGCGGCCGGTCCACCCCGGCCGCGAGTCGTCGGGCGTGGCGCCGATTACCGGGCACAGGGTTTCCGCGCAGCCGTAGGCTTCCAGGATCGGCCGCCCCACCGTCTTCAGCCAGCGGTCGTAGAGGGTGGCGGGCAACTTTTCTCCCGACGCGACGAACAAGGCCGTGTCACGGACCGCTTCGTCCGCTCCGGCTCCACTCTTCAACAGGTCGCGGAACAGGAGCGGCGTACCGAACAGCGCGCGGGGCCGGTGCCGGCGCACCAGTTCCAGGACGCGCCCGGCGTCGGGCCATGGCGTTTCATCCAGCACGGCGGACGCTGCCAGCCGCAACGGCGCCAGCAGTCCGTGGAGAAGACCGTCGGTGGTGAACAGCCGGAAGGCCGCCACCATCCTGTCACCGGCCGCCAGTCCCAGAGCCGCGCGGGGGTAGCGGTCGCAGGCGGTGACGGCGCGTTGCGCGTGGACGACGTTCCCGATCCAGAAGGCCGGATCGTCGGGGGCGGTGTCGGCCGCCTCCGCCGCGTCCGACTGCTGCGCCGTCCAATGGTTCCAGCAATGCCCGGCATCGTCGGGGCCCCCCAGACGCCAGACGAAGGGCCGGTTGGCGAGCGGCGCGTCGGCGTCGGCCAGCACCAGCGATGCGCCGCGGACCTCGGCCAGGTCGTTGAGAACGGAGGGCGGCAGGTGGGGATCGGCCGACACCGGCACCAGACCGGCCTTGACGGCCCCCAGCCACGCGGCGACCATCGCCGGATCGTTGCGTGCCACCATCAGGACGCGGCTGCCGCGCGCCAGCCCGAGTGCCCGGAAGCCGTTGGCGGCACGGTTCATGGCGCGGTGGAGATCGCCGCGCGTGATCTCCCCCCCTTCGCTCACCAGGGCGGGGCGCGGATCGTCGGCGTCGGGCAGCAGCAATGCCGCGGCGTTGAGCGATGTTCGCGGCGTGGCAAACGGAACCGGTTCGGCCATGACACACCCTCATCCAACCCGCTCGCCGGGGGGGAGCGGGGTTTGCCCAAAACGTTGCCCCAGCCTTTCCTGCAACACTCGATGGCGGGCGAGCAGGCTGGCGGTAACGGCCGAGTCCTCGACGTTGTCGAACAGCGCCACGCCAGCGTCGGCCAGTCGGCGCGCCCATTCGGCCCGCCGGGGCACGGCTCCCATCATGGTGTGCAGCACGGGCATCCCGGCGCCGCGCGCCAACTCGGCCAGCCGGTGGACCACCGGCTCCTCGTCCACCATGAAGGGCACGACGTGGACCATCAAGATGGCGTCGAACGCCTCGCGCCCCAACCGCAACGCCTGTTCCAGGGCGAAGCCGAAACGGTCCTCCCGCGCGTCGGCCGGCAGGTCGATGGGGTTGGCCACCGACGCTTCGGCGGGCAGGTTGCTTCGGAGCGCGGCGGCGAGCGGGCCGGGCAGGGGCGGCAACTCCAGCCCCCGGATGGCGCAGGCGTCGGCGGTCAGCACGGCCGGGCCACCGGCGTTGGACAGGATCAGCACCCGCCGCCCGATACCGCGGGGGTGGTGTTCCAGGCCGCGCGCGGCCAGGAGAAGCTCGCGCAGGGTGTAGGCGCGGATGATGCCGGCCTGCTCCAGAAAGGCGTCGGCGGTTTCCGGCATCATGGAGATGGAACTGGTATGGGCGCTGGCGGCCCGCCGGCCGGGTTCGGAGCGGCCGGGGACCAGCGCCACGACCGGTTTTTCGCGAGTGATGGCGCGGGCGATGACGAGGAAACGCTCCAGGTCGTTGACGGATTCGAAGTACAGCAGGATGGCGCTGACCTCGGGGTCGTGGCCCAGGTATTCAACATAATCCTCGATGCCGAGGTGCAGCGCGTTGCCCACCGACACCACCGTACCCACCGGCAACGGCGTCGATTGGGCGCGGGCCACCACCTCCTCGGCGAGCGCGCCGGATTGGGAAACCACGGCAATGCCGCCGCCGGGCGGCAACTCGCGCAGGAAGGTGGCGGCGAAGCGCTGCCGGCTGGACAGGCGGATGATGCCGGCGGCGTTGGGACCGGCGATGGTGATGCCGGCACGGTTCGCCGCCTCAAGGACGCGGCGCTCGCGCTCCATGCCCTCGGGGCCGCTTTCGGCGAACCCGCCGGGCAGGATCAGCAGGTTCTTGTGGCCGCTGGCGGCGGCGGCGTCCACCACCTCGGGAACCGCCTCGGGCTTGACCGCCACCACCACCAGATCGGCGGGAGTGCCCAAGTCCTTCAGCGAAACGGCGGCGGGGCGGTCGAACAGGGTGCTCCCGTGGTGGTTGACGGGCACGATCTCGCCGGTGAAGCCGGCGCGGGCGAGGTTGCGCATCACCGCCCCACCGGAACTGGTCGGTCGCTCGCCCGCTCCGACCACCGCTACCCGACGGGGATGGAAAAAGGCATTGAGGTCGCGCATGGCGCGTCTTCCCTCTTCAATTTACCGCTTCGTCAGGATCGCTTCGACGATCAGCCGGGGCACGACACTCCGGTGCCGCCCAGCCCGCAATAGCCGTTGGGGTTCTTGGCCAGATACTGCTGGTGATAATCCTCGGCGTAGTAGAACGGCGGGGCCTCGCGAATTTCCGTGGTGATGGCGCCGAGGCCGCGTTCGTTCAGGGCGTGCTGGTAGGCGTTCCGGCTCGCTTCGGCCAGCCGTTTTTGCTCGTCGTCATGGGCATGAACGGCGGAGCGGTACTGGGTGCCGATATCGTGGCCTTGGCGCATGCCCTGGGTCGGGTTGTGGCTTTCCCAGAACAGCTTCAGGAGCGCCGCATAGGACACCGTGGCGGGGTCGTAGACCACCCGTACCACTTCGGTATGGCCGGTGCGGCCGGAACACACCTCCTCGTAGGTCGGGTTCGGTGTCGGGCCGCCGGCATAGCCCACGGCGGTGACCCAGACGCCCGGTGTCTCCCAGAACTTACGCTCCGCCCCCCAGAAGCAACCCAGGCCGAAGGTGGCGACTTTCAGTCCGTTGGGATAGGGCGGCTTCAACGGGTGACCGTTGACGAAGTGACGCTCCGGCGCCGACACAGGCGTGTCGCGGCCGGGCAGCGCCTCCTCGGGCGAGGGAATGGTCATCGGCTTGGTCGCGAACAGTCCCATGGGGGCCTCCTCCAGCGGTACGCTGTACAGGATAGGCCAGGACGGCGCCGAGACAAGCGCTCCCGCAACAGCGGCGCAACGGGTGTGTAACGCGGCGCAACGGCACTGAACGCCTCAAAGCCGGCAACTCAGTCCAAGAGGTTGATCGGCAAGGGTTTCAGGATGAGCGGCGCAACGGCGCAACGGGGCAACGGTGTTTTCGCGGCCCCGATGCGGTGGCCGGGATGGCAGGTTTCGGCAAAACAGAGAAGGGGACCAGAAGACGGGGACCCGCTTCAGGGTCCCCGCCGAAGCGATCATTCCGCCGCGTGGGCGTGGGACTGGCGGCGGTCTTCCGAGAATTCCTCGATCATCTTGCCGCAGAAGGCGGGCAGGTCGTCGGGCTTGCGCGAGGTGACGAGCCCGCCGTCGGCCACCACCGGCACGTCCACCCAGGTGGCGCCGGCGTTGGTCAGGTCGGTCTTCAAGGATGGCCAGGACGTGATCTTCTTGCCCTTGACGCCGCCCGCGTCGATCAGCGTCCACGGACCGTGGCAGATGGCGGCGATGGGTTTGCCGGCCTGGACGAACGAGCGGATGAACTCAATCGCGCGGGGGATGAGGCGCAGCTGGTCGGGATTTGCCACCCCGCCGGGCAGCATCAGCGCGTCGTAGTCGGCCGGATCGGCCTGATCGAGCGTGACGTCGACCTTGACCGTGTCGCCCTTGTCGAAGTGCTTCCAGCCCTCGATCGCGCCGCCCTTGGGCGCCACCACATGGACGGTCGCCCCGGCATCCTTCAGTGCCCTCAAGGGCTCCGTCAACTCCGACTGCTCGAAACCGTCGGTGGCGACGATGGCCACCTTCTTCCCGTTCAGGGGCTGTGCCATGGTTCGGGGTCCTCCTTCGGTATGGGAGTCCCCTTCACCAACCGGCGGGTGGACCGGCGGTTCCAAAGCGCCGCCGATCCTTGAAAGCCGTCTCAGAACTCCTTCCACTCATCATCGTCGTCCACCGCCGCCCGCTTGAGCACGCCGGCCGGAGCGGGGCGGGGGGCGTGGTGGACCGGGGGCTTGGCGGCAGGCTTGTGCGGCGTGGGCTTGTGTGTCGCCGGCTTGGGCGGGGTGGGCTTGGGCGCCGCCGGTTTGGGCGGGGTGTGGATGTGCTTGGCCGGAACGGCGGCGGCCACCCGCTGGGCCATGGCCGCGTCCATCTGAAAGAAGGCGACCATCGACCGCAGGTCGCCGGCCTGGGTGGCCATGGACTGGGCGGCGGCGGTGGTTTCCTC
>DASPMK010000359.1:0-7001 GCA_035627075.1 Azospirillaceae bacterium | reverse complement strand
CCTGCGATCCAACCGTTCAGTTCATCGGGCCGCGTCTTCAGCGCCGCCCGATTGACCACCAGCCGCGAGGTGATGTCGGCGATGTGCTCGACCTCGACAAGCCCGTTCGCCTTGAGCGTCGAGCCTGAGGACACCAGATCGACGATGCGCCGGCACAGACCCAGCGACGGAGCCAGTTCCATGGCGCCGTTGAGCTTGATGCACTCGGCCTGGACGCCGCGGGCGGCGAAATGCGCCTTGGTGATCTCGGGATACTTGGTGGCGACGCGGACGTGCGACCAGCGGGTGGGATCGTCGGTTTCCCCCAATTCCGTGGGCTCGGCCACGGCGAGACGGCACTTGCCGATCTTGAGATCAAGCGGCGCATAGATCTCGGGGTAGTCGAACTCCATCAGCACGTCGTTGCCGGCCACCCCCAGATGCGCCGCCCCGAAGGCCACGAAGGTCGCCACGTCGAACGACCGCACCCGGATGATCGAGAGATGCGGAATGTTGGTGGCGAATTTCAGCAGCCGGGTGTTGGGGTTGTCGAACTCGGCCTCGGGCTGGATGCCGACGCGGTCGAGCAACGGCCGGAGTTCATCGAGAATCCGGCCCTTGGGCAGGGCGAGCACGAGGGGCTCAGGCGTAGTCACGGCAGACAACGATCACTCCTGGTCCGGAACCGCGCGGACGGCGGCACCATGAGGGGCGGAAAATAGCACAAATCGCGCGGAGGTCACGGGGAGACAACAAGCACGGCCTCCCCAGCCACCCTGTTTGGCGGATTCCAGTCTCGTCCAGGAGGAAAATCTACAGCCAATCGGCGGCTTGGGGAGCGTATATCCGCAGAGCTTCCACCTCTTCCCGCGCCAAGCCGGCCTTGTCGGGCAAATTATGGATCTGCAACGCGATCATCTCATGGCTGGCGCCGAACTTTAAGCTGATCGCATAAAGCCATTCCTCCATGGATGCGCCGCCCTCGCGGTTCGCCAGGGCCTCGCGGATTATCCCGCTGGGGATCAGGAACTCAGCACCAAAGGCGCGCGCGCGCTGTTCAACCAGTTTATTGATGCGGCCGTCGAGCACCTCGCCCAAGGGCAAGGCCTTTCGTCGATCAATCAGCAAATGGCAAAGCTCGTGCGCGAGAATTGACCGGCGGCCGGGAGCATGGGAAAAACGCAGGCCGTTCCGGTTGATCAACACAGCCGGCCCATGGCTCGGCCCCCACACGCCCAACGCCTCGAAGCCCGGTTCGGGAATGTCGACCTCGATCACCGGCACTCCAAGATCCCGCAGAAGCATGGCTGGATCGACCGTCCGGTCCTCTCCTTCAACCCCCGGCTTCGCGCGGAACCAGCGCGCCAGTTCGTAGCCCTGCTTGTAAGGGGGATGGCCGGCAAAAAGATTGCCATCGTGGGCCTCGGCCTCTCGCGACAGGTCATCCAGGCGCGCCGAAAAACGTGCAGGACACTCGCGCACCGCCGCGATGATTTTGCCCATGCTGTCATCGGACAACTGGTCGGCCGCCATGCGGGCCGCCGCCAAACATTGGTTCATCAATAGGGGCTGGTTGTCGTTGGCCCCGAAAAGGTCCTGGAGCCCGTTCCCAGACATCCAGCCCTCCACCCGCGCCGGAGAACATCCCGTATACCGGCTCACAATCGCCAAATTGAGGTCCGGCCAGCGCCGGTCCCATGCCTCGATCACCGGGGCGGCGCGCTCACACGCTAAAGGACGCAACCGAGCGGCGATCATGTCACCGATGTCTTCAAGATCGCGTACGGCTTGGGCCAGGGGAATATGTACGAGCTTTCCCTCGGTTGAGAACCTCATCCAGCCGTCCTCAACCATGGCAAACAGACTCGGCAGCACGATCCCCTTCATGCCGCGCGCAAGGTCATGGCGTTCCTCGAACTGAAAAATCTCCTCATCCTGGTCCAGGAGCGTTTCTTCCGACAACCCTCCCCAACGCTTCTCCTCCTTCCACCGGCGCTCGGCCTCGAACCTCAGAGCGCGTGGATCAGTCGGGTTCAGCTTGCATGGATAATCCCGCTCGAAGAAGAGACCTGCCCAATGTTCGGCAAGATGTTCAAGAAGATCGATCCAACTCCAGCGGACACGGCTGTTGCCCGTGGGGCGTTCACCCCAGATCACCATGCCGTCGAGATACAGCAAACCGTTACCCATGGTGGCCCTGTCGGCGCTTCCGTCCGGTGTTCGATGGTCCCACCGGATATCCAGGGCAAGCCGTCCCGCCGATTGTTCAAGGATGCTCATTGAACCAATCCTCGATGGCTTTTCGCTGACCACGCTCTTCCGCCAATTTGAGAATGCGTTGCATCATGCGTGCCGTCATATGCCGGCCACCATCCGACTTCGGCCCCTTGCACGGAAAGCCATGGTAAGATTTTCCAGGATTGGTTTCCACGGCCTTGTAGACCACGCCGTCGTGAAAATTATAAATGGATTTGGGGTGTACCCGAGCCCACCCTCTTGGGCTGTCTTCCAAACCGGAGTTCAGCAACTCGGCGGCTTTTTCAGGAGTCATGCCCGCCGGACAACAGCCTTCGATCTTTCCACTGGGATCGTAACGGAAGCCGGCCCGGTTCTCATGCCAGCGATGCTTCGGCGGCCAGCCGGCCTCCGGATCGCGTGGCTCATACTGCCACTGCATCGGTTCCATTATGGAGTCAATTGAGGCTGGCACCTTCCCCGAAACTCATGGAAGGGCATAGCACCTCATAGCGCAACCGACAAGAGATGCCCTACTCCAGCGTCTCACCCCTCGTCGGGATGGTTCGGCTTGCGGCTGGTGGGCCAAGGCTCGCCCAGGTCTTCCATCACCCACAGCCAGGAGCCCGCGTCGAGGTGGATGCAGCCGCCACCGGCGAAGTGCATCGTCACGCCGTCGTCATCGGATTCGACGGTGAGGAGTTCCAGAATCTGCCGGCGGTCCTTCATGTCGATGCCGCGCGAGCGGACGCCGGTGACACCTTCCACCCGCACCCCGCAGTTGGTGCGCTCGAAGGGGCAGTCGATGTCTTCCTCGTCCACCATGGGGCCGCCGGCCAGGGCCGTTTCGTCGCGGCAGCCCTCCCACTTGAAACGGTTGACCACCATGACGAAGCGCCGCTCATCGGGCAGGTAGCACATCTCGCCGATCGGCATGATGGCGTCCTGGAGAAAGGCGGACACCACCTTGAGGTCGTCGGCATCCTCGGCACGCAGCTTCAAAGGGCGGTTCATTCCAGACCTCTTTGCTGAGACAGAATTCCGGAACCCGCCTCTTGTCAAGGCATCAGATCCCGGATTTCACACGCTCGATGTCGGCGCCGCAGGCCGCCAGCTTCTCCTCCAGCCGCTCGTAGCCGCGGTCGAGGTGATAGACACGGTTGACCTCCGTCTCCCCCGCCGCCGCGAGCCCGGCCAGCACCAGCGACACCGAGGCACGCAGGTCCGTCGCCATCACCGGTGCGCCGGTCAACTGCCGGACGCCGCGCACCAGCGCCGAGGCGCCGTGGACGGTGATGTTGGCGCCCATGCGCGCCAGTTCCGGCGCGTGCATGAACCGATTCTCGAATATGGTTTCGGTAATCATCGATGCCCCCCGTGCCGTACACATCAGGGCCATCATCTGGGCCTGAAGATCGGTAGGGAAACCGGGGAACGGCTCGGTCATCACGTCCACGCCCAACAAATCGGCGTCGGTGCGCGATACGCGGATACCGCCTTCGGTTTCGGTGAACTCGACGCCGGCGCGGGTCAGGACGTTGACCATGGCCTGGATCAGGTCCAGCCGGGTATTCTTGAGCTCCAATTCGCCGCCGGTGATGGCGGCGGCCATGGCGTAGGTACCTGTCTCGATGCGATCGGCGACGATCTGATGCTCGGCCCCGTGCAGCCGGTCCTTGCCGATGATCCGCAAGGTGTCGGTGCCGATGCCGTGGATTTCCGCGCCCATCGCCACCAGACACTTGCACAGGTCGGAGATCTCGGGCTCGCGGGCGGCGTTGACCAGCACCGTCTGGCCCCGCGCCAGCGTCGCCGCCATCACCAAGTTCTCGGTGGCGCCCACCGACACGGCGGGAAAAACGATGTCCGCGCCCTTCAGGCCCTTGGGCGCCCTGGCGTTGATGTAGCCGCCGGCCAGATCAATCTCCGCGCCCATCTGCTCCAGGCCCTTGATGTGGAGATCGACGGGACGGGCGCCGATGGCGCAGCCGCCGGGCAGCGACACCTTGGCCTCGCCGCAGCGGGCCACCAGCGGCCCCAGAACCAGCACGCTGGCGCGCATCCGGCGCACCAGATCATAGGGCGCCGTGGTGCTGACGATGGCGGGGGTGGACATCTCCATCACCCGGCCGACGTGGCCGCCGCCCGGTGCCGCGCCCTTGAGACCGATCTGCACCCCGTGCTGCGCCAACAGGTTGGCCAGGGTGGTGATGTCGGCCAGATGCGGCACGTTGGTCAGCGTCAGCGTCTCGTCCGTGAGCAGGCTGGCGCACATCAACGGCAACGCGGCGTTCTTGGCGCCGATGATGGTGATGGCGCCGCGCAGAGACCGGCCGCCGCGGATGCGGATCTTATCCATGGGAAACGATCTTAAAGGGGATGGAGGGGATCACAGGCGCGGCAGGGTGACGCCGGTCTGCTTCATGTATTTGCCGGAACGATCGGCATAGGAGGTTTCGCACGGGCTGTCGCCTTTGAGGAACAGGAACTGGCAGATGCCCTCGTCGGCGTAGACCTTGGCCGGCAGCGGCGTGGTGTTGGAGATTTCCAGGGTGACGTGGCCTTCCCACTCCGGCTCCAGCGGCGTCACGTTGACGATCAGGCCGCAGCGCGCATAAGTGGACTTGCCCAGGCAGATCACCAGCACGTCGCGCGGCACGCGGAAATACTCGACCGTACGGGCCAGAGCGAAGCTGTTGGGCGGAATCACGCATTCTTTCACCTTGCGGTCGACGAAGCTGGTCTGGTCGAAATGCTTGGGGTCGACCACCGCGTTGTCAACGTTGGTGAAGATCTTGAATTCGTCGGATACGCGGGCATCGTAGCCATAGGACGACAGGCCATAGGAGATAACGCCCTGGCGGGTCTGCTTCTCCACGAACGGCTCGATCATGCCGCGGGTGGTGGCCATCTCGCGGATCCAGGTATCGGGCATGATCGCCATGTCGAGGTGCTCCGTAGGTCGTGCGTGTCGAAGGATGGAAGAAAGATGGGGTTTTAACCGACCGTCCCCACCCCTTCAAGCGCCGCCGGAAGACTCGTCGCCGGGCCCATCGCCCAGCGCGCGGGCGCGCTCCTTGCGCTTGCGCAGGTTATCGCGGAGTTGGGCGGCCAGACGCTCCTGCCGCTCCTCGGCCTTCGACCTGGCTGCCGGACGATCCGGAGCGATGTCCGCCGGACGTGGTGCGTCCTCCTGGGGCATGGGCTCAACGCACGGGAAAGGGTTGACGAAGGCCACATGGTGCCGCGTTCCCTTCGCCATCGTCAAGCCGCCCCGCCACGCCGCACGGGTTTGCCACAGACAAAAACCTCCCGTTTTACGCTATAAAGATTCTCCCTATGCACCAAATAGGTATTTGACACAGTGCAGTGTTGTTTGCGACCCTTCTCCGCGAGCCTGGTGCGTCATCGCGCGTCTCGAAGACG
This sequence comes from Azospirillaceae bacterium, assembly GCA_035627075.1. GTDB lineage: Bacteria > Pseudomonadota > Alphaproteobacteria > Azospirillales > Azospirillaceae > DASPMK01. The sequence goes on along the minus strand of DASPMK010000359.1, from coordinate 1,361 downwards.
GCCACCTGTTGCCACGCGCCCAAGTCCGCGAAATCTTAACTGAGTCCCGGCTTCACCGACGGTCACCGATAAGGACACTCCCGTCATGGAAGGCATCCTGCGCTTCGGCATCTTCCTGGTCATCTTCGTCGTCGTCGCGGCGCTGGAGTTTACCCACCCCAAGCGGGCATTGACCCAGAACCGCTGGCGCCGCTGGGGCACCAATCTCGGCATTATCATGGTCAACGTCATCGCCCAGCGCCTGACCGTCGGCGCGCTGGCCTTCACCGCCGCGCTCTACGCCCAGCAGCACGGCAGGGGGCTGTTCAACGTCGTCGCCCTGCCCGACGGGGTGGAATGGGTGGCGGCGTTCCTGATCCTCGACTTCGCCATTTACCTCCAGCATGTGATGTCCCACGCCCTGCCGGTGTTCTGGCGGCTGCACCGGGTCCATCACGCCGACCTCGACCTCGACCTTACCTCGGGGCTGCGCTTCCACCCCATCGAGATTCTGGTGTCGATCGTCTACAAGGCGGCGCTGGTGGCGGCCATCGGCGCCGACCCGTGGGTGGTGGTGGCGTTCGAGGCGGCGCTGAACGCTGCCGCCGTGTTCACCCACGGCAACATCCGCATTCCCGAATCCCTCGACACCGCCCTGCGCTGGGCGGTGTGTACGCCCGACATGCATCGGGTCCACCACTCCATCGATCCCCGGGAAACCAACACCAACTTCGGTTTCTTCCTGTCCGTCTGGGACCGGCTGTGCGGCACCATGCGCCGCGCTCCGGCGTTGGGGCACGAAGGCATGGTGCTGGGTCTGGCCGAGTACCGCGATCAGAACCGGCTGGGGCTGCTTCGCCTGCTCGTTCTGCCGTTCCAGGGCCGGATGGGCGGCTACAGCTTCCAGCAGGATGACGGCGACGCCCCGGCCGAAACGCCCCAACAGGCGAATGCCGTGGGGCGGACCGCCACCGTTCCCTGATCCGCAAACCCCACGATGCCGGACGCCCTCTCCGCCGCTGTCGCCACCTTTCTGGACGAAGCCGCCTCCCTGGGCAGCGACTGCTGTGGGGAAGCTAAAACGCAATAAAGCGCCCCGGTGGATACCGGAGCGCAAGACTAAGTCAAATCGTCTGGAAGAAGATGGTGCTGCGAGAGAGGATTGAACTCTCGACCTCTCCCTTACCAAGGGAGTGCTCTACCACTGAGCTACCGCAGCATGGCTGAATAAGACCCCGGAGGTGGGGCGCTGAGCCGGCCGCGTCAATGCCATAGGGCGACGACGCTGGCAACCGCTGCGGCCCGCCCGCCGCGCGCTCCTCGCCTCCTTGCGCGCGTGGCTCATCGCAGCTATATCAGCGGCCTTCGGATCGCCCGGCTAC
>DASPMK010000358.1:0-4885 GCA_035627075.1 Azospirillaceae bacterium | reverse complement strand
GCTCGCGCACGTTACCCGGCCACGGATGCGCCATCAGCCGATGCGCCAGCCGGGCCGAGGGGGCAGGAGGGGCGCGCCGGAAGCGGGTCGCCGCCTGCGTCACGAAGTATTGGAACAACAGCGGAATATCCTCCCGCCGGTCGCGCAACGGCGGGATGTGGATCACCGCCACGTTCAGGCGATAATACAGGTCCTCGCGGAACCTGCCCTCGTCGCTGGCGTGGCGTAGTGACACCTTGGTGGCAGCGACGGTGCGGATGTCCACCGGCACGATGTCGTTGCCGCCCAAGGGTTCCACCACCCGGTCCTGCAACACCCGCAACATCTTCACCTGAAGCGCCAGCGGCATACTCTCGATCTCGTCGAGGAACAGGGTGCCCCGGTGCGCGTGTTCGATCCGGCCCACCCGGCGCTTGCCGGCCCCGGTAAAGGCGCCGGCCTCGTGGCCGAACAGTTCGCTCTCGAAGATGGATTCCGGCATGGCGCCGCAGTTCAGCGCCACGAAACGGTGGGCGCCGCGCGCCGACTGCTCGTGCAGGGCGCGGGCCACCATCTCCTTGCCGGTGCCGGTTTCGCCGAACACCAACACGTCGGCATCGGTGTCGGCGACGGCGGCGATGATGCCCTTCAGCCGCTCCATGGCGGGGGTACGGCCGATGATCGGGTGGCTGTCGCCGGTGCGCCCGGCCAGTTCCGCCTTCAGCGCCCGGTTCTCCAGCACCAGCCGTCGCCGCTCCATCGCCCGGCGTACCACGTCGGCCAACAGCTCCGACGGGAACGGTTTTTCGATGAAGTCATAGGCGCCGTCGCGGATGGCCTGCACCGCCATCGCGACGTCGCCGTGGCCGGTAATCAGCACCACCGGCAGGTCGGGGTCGATCTCCCGCACCCGGCGCATCAGCGCCAGCCCATCCATCGGCGCCATCCGTACATCGGTCACCACCACACCCGGCGCCTCGCGCGCCAGATGGGTCAGGGCGCGTTCGGCCGATTCCGCCGCGATCACGTCGAAGCCGGCCAACTCCAGCGTCTGCTGGCCGGACAGCCGGACATGCTTTTCGTCATCGACCAGAAGGACGACGCCTGGGGAGGACATCAGCGCGGCTCCGCGGGGTTCAGGGTCAAGGTGAAGACGGCGCCGCCTTGCCGGTGGTTGGCGGCCGACAGGGTGCCACCGAATTCCTGGACGATCCGCGCCGAAATGGAAAGGCCCAAGCCCAGTCCTTCGCCCGCCGGTTTGGTGGTAAAGAAAGGCTCGAACAGATCTCCCAGGTGCTTGGGTGCAATGCCCGCGCCGGTGTCGCGCACCGTTAGCCCCCCCGATTCCAGCCGCACCTCCAGCCGCTTTTCAGGCGCGCCGCGCAGGGCATCGAGCGCGTTGCGGAACAGGTTCACCAGCACCTGCTGCAACCGCACATCCTCGCCCCGCACCCACACCGGCTCGGCCGGGTGCCGCCATACCAGCTCCACCCCGTCGCCCAGCCTCCGCGCCTCCACCAGCGCCAGGGCGTGATCGACGGCGGTGGCGACGTTGACCGGTTCCAAGGCATTCGAGGACTTGCGTGAGAACACCTTCAACTGCCGGGTGATCCGTGCCAGCCGCTCGGTCAGGCCGGCGATTTCCGACAGGTTGGCGCGGACGGAGTCCGCCTTGCCACGCTCCAACAGCACCACCGCGTTGTCGGCATAGGAGCGGATGGCCGCCAGCGGGTTGTTGACCTCGTGCGCCACACCCGCCGCCATTTGGCCCAGCGCCGCCATCTTGGCCGCCTGGATCAGTTCCCCTTGCGCCGCCGACAACTCGGCGGTGCGCTCGGCCACGCGGGCCTCCAACTCCTCCCGCCGCCGGGTCAGGGTGCGCCGCCGATGCACCAGGAACACCCCGGCCAGCACCAGCAAGGCCGCCGCCAGGGCGGCGCTCAACGCCACCTCCAGCATTTGCCGGTACACCGGGGCCAGCGGCGACAACACATGCAGCGTCCAGTCGGTGCCGGGCAGCGGCAGCGAGCGTACGAGATAATGGACCGGCGGCGCGCCTAGCGCCAATTCCCCCGCCGCCACGCCACCCCCGGTGATCGGCAAGGGTCGAATAACGACGCCGGCATACTGCTGGCTGGCCTCCACCATCGCCCGCTGGTCCGGGGACAGGAGGGCCAGCGAGCGGAAGCGCCAATCCGGCGTGCTGGTGATGAAGACGATGCCGTGACGGTCGGTGACGATGGCGCGGTCGGCCTGGGTGCCGCCACCGCCGGGCGCCCAGGCGCGCTCGACCGCCTCCAGCCCGATCTTGATCACCACCGCTCCTCGCGCCGCCTCGCCGTCGCGCACGGGAAAGGCGATGTAGTAGCCCGGCACGCCCGAGGTGGTGCCCAGCGCGAAGTGATGCCCGACCCCGCCGCGGATCGCCTCCCGGAAATAGGGGCGATAGGCGAAGTTCTGGCCGAGGAAGCTGGTTTCCTGCTCCCAGTTGCTCGCCGCCACCGTGGTGCCGGAGCGGTCCAGTACATAGACCGCCAATGCCCCCGCCCCGTCGCTGATGCTCTCCAGCCGGCGATTTAGTTGCTCGACGGCCGCAGGATCGCGTCGCGCCTCCAACACCGCCCGCACCGCCGGGTCGCCAGCCAGCACCAGCGGCACGGCGTTGTGGCGTTGCAGCCCGGCGGTCAGGTTGGCGCGGTACAGCGCCATCTGGCCCAGCGCCCGCTCGGCCAGCGCGTGGCGCGCTCCTGCCTCGGCCCAGCCGGCGGCAATCCAGGCCGCCGCCGGCACCGCCACCAGAAGCGCCAGCACCGCCACCAGGGAAAGGCGCGGCCGTACCACCCTTAGAAATCTTACCATGTCATCGACCCTAGGCCGGCGCTGGTAAAAATATCCGAAACGAGCCAGCGCGGCTCAGCAACTTTCCGCCGATCTTGTTGCGTCGCAACATGGTTTCGCGGCGTCCGGAATTCCGCACACGTCGAAAGGGGCGGAGTGCGGGAATCCAGCCATGAGTCCCGCGGAAAGCGGCCATTTCCCGACGACTCCGAGCTGGCACATGCTTTGCTATCGAATGATCCAAACTCCGCGACCCACCCGGTCGCGCCGAAGAAATTCACGATGTGGAGACCACCATGGAAGTCGCCGCACCTCGCCGCCGCGAGCATGTGCCCTTCTACAAGAACCTGACGGTCCAGGTCCTGACCGCCATCACCATTGGCATTCTGCTGGGTCATTTCCATCCGACGCTGGCGGTTCAGATGAAGCCGCTGGGCGACGTCTTCATCAAGCTGATCAAGATGGTGATCGGCCCGATCGTGTTCCTCACGGTGGTGACCGGCATTTCGTCCATCGGCGACCTGAAGAAGGTCGGCAAGGTCGGCGGCAAGGCGCTGTTGTACTTCGAGGTGGTGACTACCTTCGCCCTGGGCATCGGCCTTGTGGTGGTTAATCTGGTCAAGCCGGGCGCCGGCCTGTCGGTCGAGGACACCGCCTCCAAGGCGTCCGAGGTCGCCAAGTACGCCGGGGCCGCCAAGGAACAGAGCACCATCGACTTCTTCGTCAATCTCATTCCCGACAACGTGATCGGCGCCTTCGTCAAAGGCGACATGTTGCAGATTCTGGTGTTCGCCGTGCTGTTCGGCGTGGCGCTGGCGGCTATGGGCGACAAGGGCAAGCCGGTCGAGGACTTCTTCGAAAGGATTTCCCACGCCCTGTTCGGCGTCATCGGCATCGTGATGAAGGTCGCCCCCCTGGGTGCCTTCGGCGCCATGGCTTTCACCATCGGCAAGTACGGTGTGTCGAGCCTGACCGCGCTGGGCCAGTTGATGGCGGCCGTCTACATCACCATGGCGCTGTTCATCTTCATGGTGCTGGGCACCATCGCCCGGGTCTACGGCTTCAACCTGCTGACCTTCCTGCGCTATATCAAGGACGAAATCCTGATCGTCCTGGGCACCTCGTCGTCCGAGTCCGCCCTGCCGCGCATGATGGAAAAGCTTCAGCGCTTCGGCTGCTCCAAGCATGTGGTGGGCCTGGTCATCCCGACCGGCTACTCCTTCAACCTGGACGGCACCTCGATCTATCTGTCGATGGCGACGATCTTCATCGCCCAGGCCTACAACATCGACCTGTCGATCGGCCAGCAACTGACCATCCTGGGCCTATTGATGGTCACCTCCAAGGGTGCGGCGGCGGTGACCGGCGGCGGCTTCATCACCCTGGCGGCGACCCTGACCGCCACCGGCACCCTACCGGTGGAAGGTCTGGCGCTGCTGCTGGGCGTGGACCGCTTCATGTCCGAGGCCCGCGCCATCACCAATCTGATCGGCAACGGTGTCGCCACCGTGGTGGTCGCCAAGATGGAAGGCGAGTTCAACGAAACCTTGGCGATCCTGGAATACAAGGATCACTTCAACCAGCCGGCGATGGCGCGCATCTGAGCAAGCGCGCTTAAAGACCGGGGAGGGGGAACGGGGCGGCCTTGACGGGCCGCCCCGTTCTGTTTTCTTCAAAGTCCCGCACCCGCGCCGTGAACCGGGCGGGAAGCCCTGCCCTCCCCTACCGCTCGCGGAAGGACTCGCGCAGGTTGGTGTAGATCGGCTTCAACAGGTATTGCAGCACGGTCTTGCGGCCAGTGTTGATGTCGGCCTCCACCGTCATGCCGGGCAACACCAGATGCCGCGCTTCGGCCGGGCCGACGTGGTTGCGTTCCAGCGCGACGCGGGCCTTATAGTAGGGAGTCTTCTGCTCGTCCAGGAAGGTGGTGGCCGACAGCGATCGCACCCGGCCGGGGATCGAGCCGTAGCGGGCGAAGTCGAAGGTGTGGACCTTCACCTTCACCGGCTGATCCACCGTCACGAAGCCGATGTCTCGGGTCGAGACGCGGGCCTCGACAATCAGCTGG
>DASPMK010000357.1:0-10796 GCA_035627075.1 Azospirillaceae bacterium | reverse complement strand
CCCTTGCGCTGGATGATCTCGAAGAAAATCGGGCCGATGAGATTTTCGGTGAAGATCTGCAGCAGCAGGCGGCGCCGGCGCGCGGCCCCGCGGCCCTCGACTGTGCCGTCGACGAGAATGCGGTTCTTCTTCAGCCGCTTCAGGTCCTCGCCATGGCCCGGCAGGCGCTTCTCGACGAGCTCGTAGTACGTCGCGGGCGTATCGAGGAAGCGGACTTTTGCCGCCTTAAGCTTCTCGACCGTCCGGAAGATGTCGGACGAGCCCAGGGCAATGTGCTGGATGCCCTCGCCGCGATAGGCGTGGAGGAACTCCTCGATCTGCGACTTGTCGTCGGCGGACTCGTTGATGGGGATGCGGATCTTGCCACACGGGCTGGTCATCGCCCGCGACTTCAGCCCGGTCAGCTTGCCTTCGATATCGAAATAGCGGATTTCCCGGAAATTGAAGAGCTTTTCATAAAAATGCGCCCACTCGTCCATGCGGCCGCGGTGGACGTTGTGGGTCAGGTGGTCGATGGCGGCAAGCCCCGCGCCCGGCGGCCGGGCGTTGACGTCGCTTGATCCCGAGCCGTCCAGCGGTTCGAAGTCCACATCGTAGATGGAACGGTTGCCATAGCGGTCCACCAGATAGATCAAGCTGCCGCCGACCCCGACGATGGCCGGGATGTTCAGCTCCATCGGCCCACCCCGGCCCTCCACTCCCTTGGCGCCCAGGGACACCGCCCGGCGGTAGGTGTGGCCGGCGTCGGCCACCCGGAAGGCGATGGCGCACACGCTGGGGCCATGCACGCGGGCGAACGCCTGGGCGAAGCTGTCGGGTTCGGCGTTGACGATGAAGTTCACATCGCTCTGGCGGTACAGCGTCACGTCTTTGGAGCGATGCCGGGCCAGCGCCGTGAACCCCATGGAGCGGAAAAGCCGGTCGAGCTGGCGCGGGTCGGGGGCGGTGTACTCGACGAACTCGAATCCATCGGTGCCCATGGGATTGATGTCGGTAATTCGGGCCGGGGCGCGTGACATGGCGTCTCTCCTGGCGGTCGTGGCGTGGAGCCTCCTGGCATAAGAAGTTAGGCCGGGCGGCCGGGTGGGCGATGCGCGAGGCCGCCGGTTTCCCCCGACCTCGCAGACGGATTTTCTCCATCTCTCTCCCTTGACGGTTGGCATGGCCCATCCAGATTTTGGAATGGTTCTAAATAAAGACCTGACCTGAAGCACCGACGACAAGGGGAGTTGGTTTTCATGTTGACCGTGGGTGACAAGTTTCCCTCTTTTGACCTGACCGCCGTCGTTTCCACCGATCCCAAGACCGCGTTCACGCAGTTGAACCAGGACAGCTATGGCGGCAAGTGGAAGGTCTTTTTCTTCTGGCCCAAGGATTTCACCTTCGTCTGCCCGACCGAGATCGCTGCTTTCGGCAGGTTGAACCAGGAGTTCGCCGACCGCGACGCCCAACTCCTGGGCGTGTCCACCGACAGCGAATACGTCCACCTCGCTTGGCGGAATACCCACCAGGATCTCACGAACATTCCGTTCCCGATGATGTCCGACATCAAGCGGGAGCTGTCGCAGGCACTCGGCATTCTCGATAAGCAGGCGGGCGTCGCCTTGCGCGCCACCTTCATCGTCGATCCCGACAACATCATCCGCTTCGCCTCGGTCCACGACCTGAACGTCGGCCGCAACCCGGACGAGGTGCTGCGTACCCTTGATGCCCTGCAAACCGACGAGCTGTGTCCGTGCAACTGGCGCAAGGGCGAAAGCACGCTTCAGGCCGCCTGACCATTGGCGCGGTCGGGACGGGCGCCGCAGGTCTTCTCATCCCCTCCTGCCCCCCAGGGGACGGCGCCCGTCCTTCTTTGTTGTCCCAGGACCTCAAGGGAGCGGTCATGACCCTCGACGATCTCAAGGCGGCGTTGCCGGACTACGCCAAGGATCTGAAGCTCAACCTGTCCAGCGTGCTCGGCACGTCCAGCCTGTCGCCCCGGCTGGCCAGGGGAGCGGCGCTGGCCTCGGCCATCGCGTCGCGCAACCCGCAGGTGATCCGCGCCATCGCGGCCGGCGCCGAAACCCTTCTCGATGCCCAGGCGCTTGCCGCCGCCAAGGCCGCCGCCGCCGTCATGGGCATGAACAACATTTATTACCGCTCCATCCACCTCATGCCCGGGCGCGGCTATGGCGAATTGCCGGCACGGCTCAGGATGCAGGTGATCGGCAATCCCGGCGTGGACAAGCTGGATTTCGAGCTGTGGTCGCTGGCGGTGTCGGCGGTTAACGGCTGCGGCATGTGCCTGGAAGCCCACGAGCGCGAGGTGCTGGGCAAGGGAGCGACGCGCGAGATGGTCCAGGACGTCATCCGCATCGCCGCCGTCATCCACGCCGCCGCCGTGGCCCTGGAAGGCGAGGCGGCGCTCAGGGGCTAAACCCCGAACGGCCACGTCTCGGGCAGCATGTCCTCCCTGATCACCGCGCCGCCCAGCGGCGTGACCGCCGTGCCCCGATCGGTACCGAAGCCGACCAGCGCCACCGCGTTCGCGCCGAACCGCTGGCAGGTCAGCTGCCCCAGGTTCACCTCGCCCAGCCAGCTCATCTCGGTGGCCGAGGCGTCGCCGATATGAGAGTTGTGCGCCCACATCACCGCCTTGGAGCCCTCGCTGCGCGCCCGCATCACCAAGGCCAGCGTCTCCGCCATGTGGGTGTCGCGCAGGTTCCAGGATTCGGCCGAGCCGTGGTACATGGCCCGGCAGTACCGCTCGGCGGCGGCTACCAGCTTGGCGTGCGGCTACCAGCTTGGCGTTGTGCCCGGCGTCGAGGAAGCTTTCGCCGTCGTGCTGGAGCCGGCCATAGACCTCGGGATGACGCTGCCAGCCAGGCGTGCAGCCGCTCGATGAAGTCGAGCATCTCGGTGTTGCGCCCCATCCAGGTGGGAAAGCGCGAAAACGGCGGCCGACGCGCCACGGCGGCGGGGCGATCCCGTACGTAGCGGTCGATGCTCAAGGCATCGGGCCAGTTGGTTTCCACGGCGACGATGGTGAAGCCGTGATGGCGGATGGGGTGTTCGGTGATTCGGGCGCGCGCCCGGTAGAACTCGGCCGTGCCATGGCTGGACTCGCCCAGCAGTACCACTCGCTTGTCCGCCAGTCGGCCGAACAGCCGGGCAAAGGCCGGATCATCCAGGTCGCCCACCGGCGCGGCCGCCTGCCGGATGGCCTGGGCCGGGTCGGCTGGCACGGGGGACCGGTGGGTCGCTGACCAGCGGCACGAAGCGGACCCAGCCCAAGTCCTCCTCACGCAAGGAGCCGTCCTTCCGGCGGGTCAGGCGCTTCAGGCGCTGTTCGCCCTCCTTATCAGTTACTGGCACGACGAGGCGGCCGCCGGGGGCAAGCTGCTCCTTCAGAGCCTCCGGCACCTCCTCGGGGGCGGCGGTCACCACGATGGCGGCGAAGGGTGCCGCCTCGGGCCAGCCCAGGGCACCATCGCCCACCCGTACGTGGATGCCCTCGTAGCCGGGCCGGGCAAGGCGTTCGCGGGCCTGCTCGGCCAGGGCGGCGTCGCGCTCGACGGTGAAGACCTCCGCCCCCATTCGGTTCAGCACCGCCGCCGCGTAGCCCGAGCCGGTGCCGATTTCCAGCACCCGCTCGCCCGGTGACACCCCGGCCTTCTCGGCCATGAAGGCGACGATGTAGGGCTGGGAGATGGTTGCCCCCTTGGTCAGGGGTAGCGGCGTATCGGCGTAGGCGAAGTCGATCAGCGGTTTGGGTGCGAACGCCTCGCGCGGCACGCTGCCCATCGCTTCCAGGACCCGTTTGTCGCGGATACCTCGTCCCGCGATCTGCCGTTCGACCATCTTCCGGCGTTCGGCGGCGAAGTCGGTCATGGCGGTTACTCCCCGCAACGGTGTTCAGCGCCGTTCCGCCGCTTCGGGCGCGACCACGGCGGGTTGCGGCACCGGCTTGGCGGCGGGCTCCGGGGGCATCTTGCGCTCGGCGGTGATCAGGCGGGCGCCGCGCTGGTCGGTCAGGTAGGCCCACAACCACTGGATCGACACCACCACCCGGTTCTCGAAGCCGACCAGCAGGAAGACATGAACGATGCCCCACAGCAGCCACGCCAGGAGCCCCTTGAACCGGCGGCGGCCGAAGTCGAAGACGGCGGCGTTGCGGCCGACGATGGCGGTGTTGCCCCGGCTCTTGAAGCGGAACGGTTCGGGCGGCGCGCCGTGGCGGATGCGCTTCAACAGCGCCCTGCCCAGGTACTCGCCCTGTTGTTTGGCGACCTGCGCCAGCCCGGGCAGCGGCGTGCCGTCGTCCCCCTCGGCCAGGGCGGTGTCGCCCAGGACATAGACGTTGGACAGGCCCGGCACCGACAGGTCGGCGGCCACCTTGACCCGCCCGGCGCGGTCGGTTTCCACTCCCAGCCACCGCCCGGCCGGCGAAGCGGCGACCCCCGCCCCCCAGATCACGGCACCCGCGGGGTAGAACGAGCCGCGCAGCACCACGCCCTTGTCGGTCACGTCCTCCACGGCGGTGTTGGTCAGCACGGTGACGCCCTGGCCTTCCAGGTCGGTCTTGGCATAAGCCGACAGTTCCTCGGGGAAGGTGGGCAGGATGCGCGGTCCCGCCTCCACCAGCATGATGCTGGCCGTGCGCGGGTTGATGTGGCGGAAGTCGCGGGCCAGTGACCGGCGGGTCAGTTCGGCCAGCGCCCCGGCCATCTCCACCCCGGTGGGGCCGCCGCCGACGATGACGATGGTCAGCAGGCGGCGCTGCTCCTCGGGATCACGGCTGTTCTCGGCCAATTCGAAATTCATCAGCACGCGGGCGCGGATTTCGCGGGCGTCCTCGATGGTCTTCAGTCCTGGGGCGAACCGCTCCCACCCGGGATGGCCGAAGTAGCTCTGCGATGAGCCGGTGGCGAGCACGAGGTAATCGTAGGGCACGCGGTCGCCGCCGGCCAGGATCACTTCGCGCCGCACCACGTCCACCCCCGTCACCTCGCCCAGCCGGACCTCGACGTTCTCGTGGCGCCACAGGATGTGGCGGATGGGCTCGGCGATGTCGGCGGGCGACAGGGTGGCAGTGGCGACCTGATAGAGCAGGGGCACGAACAGGTGATAGTTGCGCCGATCGATGACGGTGACGCGCGTCTCGCTGCTACTACCCAGTGTCCTGGCCGTGGCGAGCCCGGCAAAACCAGCGCCGACGATCACGACGTGCGGCGCGCCCGAAGACGGGGAGGCCATGGTCCGATTTCCTTCGCGTTGGCGGAAACTTTCGACCACCAACACCACCCGCCAGGCATCGTTGCGCCCCCTGGCGCTTTCCCGGGCGGCACTTTCCCGGACATCGGCTGTTGTCGCCGTACTGCCCACTTCGAATTGGTCAGGAACCTCGCAAGGAGGAAGCGTTGAGGGTCGCGCAGATTGCCCCGTTGGCCGAGAGCGTGCCGCCGAAGTTCTACGGCGGCACCGAGCGGATCGTCTCCTATCTGACGGAGGAACTGGTAGCCCTGGGGCACGACGTCACCTTGTTCGCCAGCGGTGATTCCGACACCACCGCCGGGCTGATCGCCGGCTGTCCACGCGCGATCCGGCTCGATCCGGCGGTGCTCGACCCATTGCCGCATCATTTGCTGATGCTGGAGCAGGTGCGCCGTCAGGCCGAGGATTTCGACATCCTGCACTTCCACATCGACCTGCTGCACTTTCCGCTGTTCCGCTCGCTGGGCGACCGGGTGATCACCACGCTGCACGGCCAGTTGGACCTGCCGGACCTCTGGCCCTTCTTCCGGGAGTTCAACAACATGCCGCTGGTGTCCATCTCGGACGCCCAGCGTGAGCCGATGCCGCCGGTGCGCTGGGCCGGGACGGTCTATCACGGGGTGCCGGCGGAGCTTTACCGGCTGCACCCCACGCCGGGCTCCTACCTCGCCTTTCTCGGCCGCATGTCGCCGGAAAAGCAGCCCGAGCACGCCATCGAGATCGCCAGACGGTCGGGCATTCCGCTGAAGATGGCGGCCAAGGTGGACAAGGTGGACCGTGCGTTCTTCGAGGCGCGGGTGAAGCCGCTGCTCGACCATCCGCTGATCGAGTTCATCGGCGAGATCGGCGACCAGGAGAAGGACGCGTTCCTGGGCAATGCCCTGGCGTTGCTGTTCCCCATCGACTGGCCGGAGCCCTTCGGCCTTGTGATGATCGAGGCCATGGCGTGCGGCACGCCGGTGGTCGCCTACCGTTGCGGCTCGGTCCTGGAGGTGGTGGACGACGGTGTTACCGGCTTCGTCGTCGATGGCGTGGACAGCGCGGTGGCGGCGGTGGGGCGGCTGGGCCTCCTGGACCGGGCGCAGGTGCGTTCCCGTTTCGAGGAGCGCTTCTCGGCCGCCCGCATGGCGGCGGACTATGTCGCCCTATACGAGAAGGCCGTCACGGGTTGGGGCGGGCGGCGGCCGCTGGAAACCCTCATTCCCCCCCTGGACCTGCCACCTCTGGGTATCGATTGATGACGGACGTCCTCCGCCTGCCGGAAGAGCATCCGGCCGAGTTCTACATTCCGGCTGTCGCATCGCTGACCGAGCGGCGCACCCGCACCCTCAAGCACGACGACACCTTCGCGGTGCTCGATCATCACGGCGATATCCTCTACGCCGAGGGGCGGCCGGACGGGCTGTTCCACAAGGATACCCGCCATCTTTCACATTACCAGATGCTGATCGACGGGCGGCGGCCGCTGCTTTTGGGCTCGGCGGTCAAGGACGAGGGGATGGCGCTGATCAGCGATCTGGCCAACCCCGACCTGTTCGATACCGATGGCCGGCTGATCCTGTCCAGCGAGTTGATCCACTTGTCCCGTTCGAAGTTCCTGTGGCGCGGCGCCTGCTACGAGCGCGTCTCTTTGATGAACCACGACACCCGGCCGCACACCCTTACTCTTACCCTGGAGTTCGACGCCGACTTCTCCGACCTGTTCGAGGCGCGCGGCCAGCGGCGCAAGGCGCGCGGCCAGCGCCTGGCACCCAAGATGGAGGACGGCCGCATGGTGCAACTGCGCTATCGCGGCCTTGACACGGTGGAGCGCCTGACCGAACTGCATTTCGATCCGCCACCGGACGAACTTTCGAGCCGGGTGGCCCGCTATCGCCGTACGCTGGCGCCGAGGCAGCGGGCGGTGCTGTTCGTGTCGATCGCCTTCGCCCACACCGAACCCGAGGTTACCCGCCGTCCTCACTTCTTCATGGCGTTGCATGAGAAGGTGCGGGACGGCCGCGCCGCCACGCGCGACCAGACCCGCGTCCGCACCTCCAACGAGTTGTTCGACGAGGCGTTGCGGCGCAGCGTTTCCGATCTCACCATGCTGTCCACGACGACACCGGAGGGGCCGTATCCCTATGCCGGCATTCCGTGGTTTTCCACCGCCTTCGGCCGCGACGCCATCATCACCGCCCTGGAGATGCTGTGGCTCGATGCGTCGATGGCGCGCGGGGTGCTTCACTATCTCGCCCGCCATCAGGCCACCGGCGAGGACGCGGCGGCCGACGCCGAGCCCGGCAAGATCCTGCACGAGATGCGGGCCGGTGAGATGGCCAACTTGGGCGAGGTGCCTTTCGGCCGCTACTACGGCAGCGTGGACTCGACGCCGCTGTTTGTTGTCCTGGCCGGGGCCTATGTCCGCCGCACCGATGATATCCTGACGCTGTCGGGGCTGTGGCCCAACATCGAGGCGGCCATCGACTGGATCAACGTCTATGGCGACCGCGACGGCGACGGTTTCGTCGAGTACGGCCGCAAGACCGCCGAGGGGCTGGCCAACCAGGGCTGGAAAGACAGCCACGACTCCATATTCCACGCCGACGGCGCCATGGCCCGCGCTCCGATCGCCCTGGTCGAGGTGCAGGGCTACGTCTACGCCGCCAAGCGCGAGGCCGCCTGGATGGCCCGGCGCCTGGGGTGCGACGCCGAGGCCGACCGCTGGGAGGATGAGGCGGAGCAGCTTCGCCAATGCTTCGAACAGGCGTTCTGGTGCGACGATATCGGCACCTATGCCCTGGCGCTCGACGGCGATAAGAAGCCCTGCCGGGTGCGTGCGTCCAACGCCGGCCATGCCCTGTTCGCGGGCATCGCCGGCGGCCGGCGGGCCGACCTCGTGGCCGAGGCGCTGATGACGCGGGAGTCCTTCTCCGGCTGGGGCATCCGCACGCTCGCCGCCACCGAGGCCCGCTACAACCCCATGTCCTATCACAACGGCTCGATCTGGCCGCACGACAACGCGCTGATCGCCATGGGGTTGGCCCGCTATGGTCACAAGCAGGCGGTGCGAGCTCTGTTCCGGGGGCTGTTCGATGCCTCCACCTGCTCCGAGCTGCGCCGCTTGCCCGAGTTGTTCTGCGGCTTTCCGCGCCGGCAGGGACGAGGGCCGGTGGCCTATCCCGTGGCCTGTTCGCCGCAGGCCTGGGCCTCGGCTACGCCTTTGGCCCTGCTCCAGGCCTCTTTGGGCATGAGTTTCGATGCCGTGCGCGGCGAGATTCTCCTCGACCGGCCGCTCTTGCCGCGCTTCCTGGAGGAGGTGCATCTGGAAAAGCTGATGCTGGGCGGTGACGTGGCCGACCTTCATCTGCGTCGGCACGAGGCCGGGGTCGCCGTCACCGTTACCCGACGAACCGGGCGGATTCGGGTGGTCACCGTCAATTGACGCTCATTGCCTTAACTTTTCGCTAACCATCACTCCCTAGCGTGGCTCGACCGCTCGAACGGTCGGAGAACCCTGAATGTCACGCGACGCGTCCTGGCTGCAGGGAGCGGTCCTCTATCAGATTTACCCTCTGAGCTTTCTTGATCGAAATGGCGACGGCCTGGGTGACCTCGACGGCGTGCTGGCCGGTCTCGATCACGTCGCCTCGCTCGGGGTGGATGCTCTGTGGATCTCACCGTTCTATCCCTCGCCGCTGAAGGATTTCGGCTACGACGTCAGCGACCACCAGGACGTCGATCCCCGGCTGGGCACGCTGGAGACTTTCGACCGGCTCCTGGAGGCGGCGCACGCGCGTGGGCTGAAGGTGCTGGTGGATCTTGTGTGCGGCCACACCTCCGACGAACACGCCTGGTTTCAGGCCAGCCGCCGCAGCCGCCACGGCGGCCACGCCGACTGGTATGTCTGGGCCGATCCGTCGCCCGACGGCACGCCGCCCAACAACTGGCTGTCGGTGTTCGGCGGCTCGGCATGGTCGTGGGAGCCGCGGCGCCACCAATATTACCTCCACCACTTTCTGCCCGCCCAGCCGACGCTCAATCTGCGGTCGGAGGCGGTGGGGCAGGCGTTGCTCGACATAGCGGCCTTCTGGCTGGAGCGGGGGGTGGACGGCTTCCGCATCGATGCCGTGGACTTCCTGTACCGCGACCCGCACCTGCGGTCCAACCCACCCCGGCCGTACATCGGCGCGCCGCCACTGAAGCCATTCGCCCTTCAAGAGCATCTGTTCGACATGATGCACCCGGACATCGACAGCTTCCTCGACCGCTTGCGTGCCGTGGCCGATCGCTACGGCGACCGGGTGTTGCTGGGTGAGTTGTCAAGCCAGCCGGGCGCGCACGCACGCATCGGCCGCTACACCCGGCCGGGCCGGTTGCACGCCGCCTATACTCTGGATCTCGCCAAGAAGCCGTTCACGGCGGCATCCTTCCGGGCGGTGCTGGAGGGGGCCAAGGGTGCGCCCGGCACCTGCTGGAGCTTTTCCAACCATGACGTCGAGCGCGCGACCAGCCGCTGGCGTCCGCCCGGTGCCGACACGGCGCGGTTCGATGCGCTGCTGGCCGTGCTGCTCAGTTGCATGCCCGGCACCATCTGCGTCTACCAGGGCGAGGAATTGGGGCTGCCGCAGGCCGATCTGGATCGGCGGCATCTGCGCGACCCCTTCGGCATCGCCTACTGGCCCGAGTTCAAGGGCCGCGACGGCAGCCGCACCCCCATTCCCTGGCGGGGCGACGCGCCGCACGCCGGCTTCACCGACTCCGGGCAGCCGTGGCTGCCGGTGCCCGATGTCCATCGGTTCCGCGCCGTCGACCGCCAGGAGGGGAACGCCGCCTCGCCGTTGATGGTGTGGCGGGAGTGCCTCGCCCTGCGCCACCGCAGCCCGGCCCTGTCCATGGGAAGCGTCGGCCGCGTGATCGACCAGGGGCCTGTCCTTGCCTTCGAGCGCTCGACGGGCGAGGACACGGTTCTGGCGGTGTTCAACCTGTCCGACCGGACGATCCGCTTCGACCTTCCGGCAGGCGGGCGCCTGAGCCCGCTGGCGGTGCCGGCGGCGAGCGGCGAGGTCGTCGGCGACGGCCTCACCCTGCCGCCCTTCGGCGTCTTCCTGGCGGGGGTGGAAGCGGCCCTGGAGCCGGCCTGAAAAAGAAGGCTCCACGGACCGGGCGGTTCGTGAAGCCTCATACCGAAGGCGGTTGATGGCTTCCATCAACCGCCTTCGGTTCAACCTCTCGCTCAGGCTATATAAAGCAACGTCTTGATAGGGCGGTGGTTGTTCCCGGACAGACCCTTAGAAATCCTGCCAGTCGGCATCCTCGGACCCGGCCGCCCGCTTGAGGGTGCGGGGCGACGATGAAGGGCGGGAGTGAGGCGGCTGGCCGCTCGGGCTTCGGGTCGCCATGGCCTTGCCTGTGGACCTGGCGGGGCGGCTGGCCACGCCTGTTCCCGCCGCAATGGCGCGGGGCGCCGAGGTGGAGGCTTCGGTTTGGAAGAACGCCATCAGCGACCGCAGGTCGCCGGCCTGGGTGGCCATGGACTGGGCGGCGGCGGTGGTTTCCTC
>DASPMK010000356.1:0-5739 GCA_035627075.1 Azospirillaceae bacterium | reverse complement strand
GACCTCGGGCCGGAAATCGCCGACTTCGCCGACACCGCCGCGATCATGGCCAACCTGGACCTGTGCATCACGTCCTGCACCGGGCCGGCGCATCTGGCCGGGGCTTTGGGGCGGCCGATCTGGATCATGCTCTACCACGCCGCCGACTGGCGCTGGCTTTACGACCGCGAGGACAGCCCGTGGTATCCCTCGGCGCGGCTGTTCCGCCAGAACCGCCACGGCACCGGCGGCTGGCCGCCGGTGGTGGAGCGGATCAAGGCGGCATTAGAGGCGTTGGCGGCGGGGGACGTGTCGCAGTTGCGGCCCAAGGGGCCTACACCGCCGGCCTGAGACGGGCTTCGGCCAGCCGATCGGCGGCGACGCTGGTGGGGATGCCGGCGTGCTCGGCCTCCTGGAAGATGGCGGCCAGGGTGTCGGGAATGCGCTCGATGGCGGCGAAGGTGCGGTCGCGGTCATAGCCGGCGGGGTCGCGCTCGGCCGCCACGTTGATCAGGCCGCCGACGTTGATGGCATAGTCGGGCACGTACAGGATGCCCCGCTCGGCGAGGGTTTGGCCGTGACGTGGCTCCGCCAGTTGGTTGTTGGCCGACCCGGCGACGATCACCGCCTTCAGCCGGCCGATGGTGTGGTCGTTGATCACCGCCCCCAGCGCGCATGGCGCGAAGACCTCGGCCGGGGCGTCGACGATGGCGTCGGCCGCCACCGGCGTGGCGTGGAACTCGCCCACCGCGCGGGCCACGACCTCGGGGCGGATATCGCTCACAAACAGGCTGGCACCGGCGGCGACCAGCCGCCGGCACAGGTCCCAGCCGACATGGCCCAGTCCTTGTACAGCCACCGTCAATCCTTCCAGCGTGTTGCGCCGCAGCCGGTGATGTACCGCTGCGACGATGCCGCGGAACACGCCGTACGCGGTGGCGGGAGAGGGATCACCGCTGCCGCCCACCGCGACCGGCAGTCCGGCGACCCACGCGGTTTCCCGGCGGACCCAGCCCATGTCCTCGACCGAGGTGCCGACGTCCTCGGCGACGATATAGCGGCCATGGAGACGTTCGACGGCGCGGCCCATGGCCCGCATCAGATCGGGGGTTTTGAACGCCTCGCGCGGGATGTCGGGATCGGCCAGGATCACGGACTTGCCACCGCCCAGCGACAGTCCGGCCAGGGCCGCCTTGTACGTCATTGCGCGCGACAGCCGCAGTACGTCACGTACGGCTTCGTCCTCCGACACGTACGGCCACAATCGGCAGCCGCCCAGCGCGGGGCCACGCGAGGTGTCGTGAATGGCGATGATGGCCTTGAGTCCGGTCTGGCGATCGGCGGCGAAGACCACCTGTTCGTGGCCGTCGAAATCCGGCGCTCCGAACACACACACGCCGATAGGCATATGATAACCACCTCCGTGTTGCGGCGCAGCAAGAAACAAACAGCTGCGGCAATCTGTCTCATCAATGATATGTCGCCGTTATTGACTCCATTCCATGTTCGGAGCACGCTTAATCCATAAAAGATCAAAAATGGCACAAGAAGCCGAGCGGCGGAAACAACCGCCCGTGGGGAGGAACGCTCAACGCAATAATAAAATACTTCAGTTCCGGGTGATCTTTGCCGGCGGTTGGTAACCCAATTCCGCGGGCGAAGCGCCCGGCCAAATTTTTCTCTGCCGGAAGGGTGCATCCTTCGGCGGAGGGGTTGCGCGAAGAGGCTGTCCCCCCAACGTACCTGCGTCCAGCAAGACCGACGCTTCACTCGGCACGTACAGGGAAAAATCAAAGGGGGAAAGACAATGGTTTGCCCGAAGCGGGAAGCCTACGAATCCGTTGTTGAGCATAAAATCATTGAGGCCGGCGACCGCCTGGAGCGGCTGCGCCATGAAACCGAACGCGTCTGGTGGGATGGGCGCACCACCTTTGAACGGGCATTGGATAACGTGCGCGGGCAGCGCAATCAGGCGCTCGCCAAGCTGGAACACCTGCGGATGGCGGATGATGACGCCTGGCCGACGGTGAAGGCCCAGGTCGGCGGCGTGTTTACCCGATTGGAAGCTTCTCTCAACCGCCTGGAAGGCTTGCAGGACCGGCATCAGGCCGCCTGATCGAAATTCCAGTTTCATTCTTTGGCGGGGCTGCTTCTTCGGGAGCGGCCCCGTTCGCTTTTCCGGCGCTCCTGGGGCGATGGGAGCGGGCGGGCTGGGCATCGGCAGCTTTTTTTCAGGTGGTTGCCGTGGGAGCGGGCGGCAGGGGATTGGAGGAATCGCCACCGGCGGCGCGGGTCAGTTCGTCCACCTGACAGGCGAGACTGCGGGTGTTTTCCAAAAGGATGCGGATCAGCTTCAACAGCAGAGGGTCGGTCTTGCGCATGACCTCGCGGAGCGCCGTGGCCGGAAGCTCGATCACCACCGTTTCCGCCACCGCCGTGGCGTTGGCCATGCGGGGCTTGCCGTCGAAGATCGCCATCTCACCGAAGATGCCACCGACCGGGATGGTGCCCAGCACCCAGCGCGAACCGCCGCGTTCGCGCCAGATTTCCACCTTGCCCTTCTGGACGATGTACATGTTCTCGCCGCTTTCACCATCCCGGAAGATGTTCTGGCCGTCGTAATAGACCCGGCGCGAGAAGACGTCTTGCTGCATGGCGCGGTCCGTTTGGTTGGGTAGTCGGGGCTTGGCGGGTGTCTCACCTGTTAGGGGAATGCCAAAATTTCCGCGCCCACGCAACGACTCCGCAAGCCCCGCCGCCTGTTGTCCCGATAAAGCCGACAACAACGACGAACTGCGGAGGAACCCCATGCACGCGATGTTCCGTTGGCTGGCCGGGCTGGCCGCCGCGGCGCTCCTGGCCGCTCCGGCCTGGGCCGCCGATCCGATCGTCATCAAATTCAGCCATGTGGTGGCCGAGAACACGCCCAAGGGCCAGGGCGCCCTGATGTTCAAGCAGATGGCCGAACAGCGGTTCGCCGATCGCGTCCGGGTGGACGTCTATCCCAACTCGCAGCTCTTCGGCGACGCCAAGGAAATGGAGGCGCTGGCGCTGGGTGACGTGCAGCTGATCGCGCCGTCCCTGTCCAAGTTCGACCGCTTCACCAAGCAGGTCCAGGTCTTCGACCTGCCGTTCCTGTTCGACGATCTGGCCGCGGTGGACCGTTTCCAGGCCAGCGCCGAGGGCAAGGAACTGCTGACCTCGTTGGAGGACAAGGGCTACCTGGGGCTGGGCTACTGGCATAACGGCATGAAGCAGATGTCGGCCAACAAGCCCCTGCGCACGCCCGAGGACGCCAAGGGGCTGAAGTTCCGCATCCAGGCGTCCGACGTGCTGGAGGCGCAGTTCCGCGCGCTGGGCGCCAACCCGCAGAAGATGGCCTTTTCCGAGGTCTATCAAGCGCTCCAGACCGGCGCCATCGACGGGGCGGAGAACCCCTGGTCCAACATCTACTCCCAGAAGTTCTACGAGGTGCAGCCCTACATCAGCGAAACCAACCATGGCGTGCTGGATTACATGGTGGTGGCGAATTCCGAGTTCTGGAACGGCCTGCCCGACGATATCCGGCCGGGTTTGGAGGAAATCATGGCCACCGTCACCACCGAGGTGAACCGGATGGCCGAGGAACTGAACCACCGCGACCGCCAGCGCATCATCGACAGCGGCCGCTCCCAGGTGATCCAGTTGACGCCGGAACAGATCGGCCAATGGCGCCAGGCCATGCGGCCGGTTTGGGAGGAGTTCGAGGACGAGATCGGCGCCGAGTTGATCCAGGCGGCGCAGGCCGCCAACACCGGCGAGGCGCTGGCCACCGGCGACGGCGGCAACGGGACCGCGACCTCTGGCGGCACGGCCGGGGGCAACACTGGAGCCACCCCCCAAACCCGCTAGGCAGGGATCACAGCCATGTTCGGGCGTGCCTTCGCCCACCTGGAGGAGGGCCTCATGGCCCTCCTTCTGGCTGCCATGACGGTGTTGACCTTCGTGCAGGTCGTGCTCCGTTATATCTTCAACACCGGCTTCGTGTGGGCGCTGGAAACCACCACCTACATGTTCGGCTGGCTGGTGCTGATCGGCATCTCCTACGGGGTGCGGGTCAACGCCCATATCGGCATCGATTTCGTGGTCAAGGCGCTGCCGGTGGCCGGGCGTCGCCTGGTCGGCCTGATCGCCATCGCCTTGAGTTTCCTTTATTCCGGGCTGATGGCCTGGGGCGCCTACAAGTACATCCAGCGCATGCAGATTCTGGGCGTGAACGCCGAGGACATCCCGGTGGAGCGCTGGATTCTCGCCATTGTCCTGCCCATCGGCTTCGCACTGCTGGCCATCCGTCTCTTGGAGGTGGCCGTCGGCATCCTGCGCGGCCGACGCTCGGGCTTCGAGTTGGCCGACGAGGCCGCCGAGATGCTGCGCGAGCACCAGGAACTGGCGCATGAGCACGGCGGCGCCGTCGACGATCCGCGCGCCAGCGGCATCCGCGAGCCCGCCGCCGGTGGCGAGCCGGTCAAGGGAGGCCGGGCATGACCACGGCCTTCCTGTTCGTCACCCTGTTCATTTTCCTGATTCTGGGCATTCCCATTGCCATGTCGCTGGGCTTGGCCAGCCTTTTGACCATCCTGCTGTTCGCCAACGATTCGTTGGCCTCGCTGGTGCTCAAGTTCTGGCAGACGATGGAGCAGTACACCCTGCTCTCCATCCCCTTCTTCATCCTGGCCGGATCGTTCATGACCACGGGCGGCGTGGCGCAACGCATGATCCACTTCGCGGTGGCCTGCGTCGGCCACCTGCGCGGCGGCCTCGCCATCGCCTCGGTGCTGGCCTGCATGCTGTTCGCGGCGGTGTCGGGCTCGTCGCCGGCCACGGTGGTGGCGGTGGGGTCGGTAGTCATCGCCGGCATGGTCCGCACCGGCTACAGCCAGGACTTCGCCGCCGGGGTCATCTGCAACGCCGGCACGCTGGGCATTCTGATCCCGCCGTCGATCGTCATGGTGGTCTACGCCGCCGCCACCGAGTCGTCGGTCGGCCGGCTGTTCATGGCGGGCGTCATTCCCGGTATCGTGCTGGGGCTGATGCTGATGGTGGCGATCTACGTGACGGCGCGGGTGAAGGGGCTGCCGCGCCAGCCCCGCGCCCCGTTCCGGGAGATCGCCCGGACGGGGATGGAGGCGATTTGGGGCCTTTTGCTGATCATCATCATCCTGGGCGGCATCTATGGCGGCATCTTCACCCCGACCGAGGCGGCGGCGGTGTCGGCGGTCTACGCCGCTCTGGTGGCGCTGTTCGTCTACCGCGACATGGGAGTGAAGGAACTTCCGCGCGTGCTGGTGGACAGCGCGCGGGTGACAGTGATGCTGCTGTTCATCATCGCCAACGCCTTCCTGTTCGCCCATGTGCTGACCACCGAGCAGATTCCCCAGTCCATCGCCCGCCAGATCATCGAGGCGGGGCTGTCGCCGTGGGTCTTTCTGCTGGTGGTCAATGTCGTGCTGCTGGTGGCTGGCAATTTCATGGAGCCATCGGCCATCATTCTGATCCTGGCGCCGATCCTGTTTCCCATCGCCATGCAGTTGGGCATCGACCCCATCCATCTCGGCATCGTCATGGTGGTGAACATGGAGATCGGCATGGTGACCCCGCCCGTCGGGCTCAATCTGTTCGTCACCTCCGGCATCACCGGCATGAGCGTGTTGCAGGTGGTGCGGGCGGCCATGCCGTGGCTGATGATCCTGCTGGTGTTCCTGGTGCTCGTCACCTACGTGC
>DASPMK010000355.1:0-3343 GCA_035627075.1 Azospirillaceae bacterium | reverse complement strand
CGAAGCTCCGCCTGCGCGATGACCAAGGACAAGTTCCAGGACGCCTTCGCCGGCGTGTGGAGCGGCGCGCTGGAGGACGACGGCTTCAACCGGCTGGTGTTGCGCGCCGGGCTGGACGGCCGCGAGGTCGCCACCTTGCGCGCCATCGCCAAATACCTGCGGCAGGTCCGCTTCACCTTCAGCCAGGAAACGGTGGAGTCGACGCTGGCCTCCCACCCCGACATCGCCCGGCGGCTGGTGCGGCTGTTTCGCGTGCGCCACGACCCCGGCCTGTCCGATAACCGCGAGACCCGCCAGCGCGAGGCGCTGGACAGCCTGAACGAGGCGTTGGACAGCGTCGCCAACCTGGACGAGGACCGCATCCTGCGGCGCTTCGCCAACGTCATCCTGGCGTCCTTGCGCACCAACTGGTTCCAGCAAGGGCCGGAAGGAGCGCCAAAGCCCTACATTTCCTTCAAGATCGACAGCCACGCGGTGGATGAGGTGCCGCTGCCGCGGCCGTGGCGCGAAGTGTTCGTCTACAGCCCGCGGGTGGAGGCCATCCACCTGCGCGGCGGCCCGGTGGCGCGCGGCGGCATCCGCTGGTCCGACCGGCGCGAGGACTTCCGCACCGAAATCCTGGGCCTGATGAAGGCGCAGATGGTGAAGAACGCCGTGATCGTGCCGGTGGGCTCGAAAGGCGGCTTCGTGGTCAAGCATCCGCCGGCCGGACGCGACGCCCTGCTGGCCGAAGGTATCGAATGCTACAAGACCCTGATGCGCGGCCTGCTGGACATCACCGACAACCTGTCGGTTGATGGATCGGTGATCCCGCCCCAAGGCGTGGTGCGCTGGGACACCGACGACCCGTACCTCGTGGTCGCCGCCGACAAGGGCACCGCCACCTTCTCCGACATCGCCAACTCGGTATCGCTCGACTACGGCTTCTGGCTCGGCGACGCCTTTGCTTCGGGCGGGTCCAAGGGCTACGACCACAAACGGATGGGCATCACGGCGCGCGGTGCCTGGGAATCGGTCAAGCGCCATTTCCGCGAGATGGGGCACGACACCCAGACCCAGGACTTCACCGTGGTCGGCGTCGGCGACATGTCGGGCGACGTGTTCGGCAACGGCATGCTGCTGTCGAAGCACATCAAACTTCTGGCCGCCTTCGACCACCGCCACATCTTCGTCGACCCCGACCCCGACCCGGCCGCCTCGTGGAGTGAGCGACGGCGGCTGTTCGATCTGCCCCGCTCCTCCTGGGCGGATTATGACGCCACGCTGATCGCGAAGGGCGGCGGCCTGTTCGAACGCTCAGCCAAGTCGATCCCGATCAGCCCGGAGATGAAGGCCCGCTTCGGCATCGCCGCCGACCGGCTGTCGCCGCCGGAACTGGTGCAGGCCCTGCTTATCGCCGATGTCGATCTCTTATGGTTCGGCGGCATCGGCACGTATGTGAAGTCATCGGATGAAACCCACGCCGACGTCGGCGACAAGGCCAACGACGGGCTGCGCGTCGACGCCAGCCGGCTGCGCTGCAAGGTGGTGGGCGAAGGGGCCAACCTGGGCATGACCCAGTTGGGCCGCATCGAGGCGGCGCTGGGCGGCGTGCGCCTCAACACCGACGCCATCGACAACTCGGCCGGCGTCGACACCTCCGACCACGAGGTGAACATCAAGATCCTGCTGAACGACGTGGTCGCCCGTGGCGACCTCACGGCCAAGCAGCGCGACGACCTGCTGGCCCGCATGACCGACGAGGTGGCGCAACTGGTGCTGGCCGACAACTATCTCCAGACCCAGGCGCTGACCGTGGCGCAAGCCCCCGGCGAGGCGGGGCTGGAGAACTGCGCCCGTTTCATGCGCGCCCTGGAGAAGGCCGGGCGCCTCAACCGCGCGGTGGAGCGGCTGCCCGACGATGAGGACCTCGCCCGCCGCGCCCATCTGCGCCTGGGCCTGACCCGGCCGGAGCTGGCGGTGCTGCTGGCCTACGCCAAGATCACGCTGTACGCCGACCTGCTGGCGTCGGACCTGCCGGACGATCCAAAGATGGCGGAAGACCTCATCCGCTATTTCCCCGAACCGCTGCGCCGCGACTTCCGCGACCCCATCCTGCGCCACCGCCTGCGCCGGGAGATCATCGGCACGGTGGCGGCCAACGGCATCGTCAACCGGGTGGGGCCGACCTTCGTCAAGGAGATGATCGAGAAGACCGGCCGTGGCCCCGGCGACATCGCGCGGGCCTACATGGTGGTGCGCGACGCCTTCGACCTGCGGGCCCTGTGGCGGGGCATCCAGGATCTGGATACCGTCGCTCCGGCCGAGGCCCAGACCACCATGCTGCTCGACACCATCCACCTGATGGAGCGGGCGGTGGCGTGGTTCCTGACCTACGGCCCGCAGCCGCTGGACCTGACCGCCGAATCCGAAGCCTACCGGCCGGGCGTGGAGGCGCTGGCCGCGCACCTCGACTCGGTGCTGGAGGCGGAGGAGCGGGAGCGGTTCGAGGTACGCGCCGTGATGCTGGCCAGCCAAGGCGTCCCCGACGGGTTGGCCCGCCGCGTCGCGGCCCTGCCGCTGCTGGCGGCGGCGCTGGACATCAGCCGCACCGCCAAGCTCCGGAATTGCCCGGTGCCCGACGTGGCGCGGATCCATTTCACGCTGGGTCAGCGTTTTGGCCTGGAATGGCTGCGCGACAAGGCGCGGGGCGTGAAAGCCGAGAACCATTGGCAAAAACAAGCCGTCACCGCCATCCTCGACGACCTTTACGCCCTGCAAAGCCAGTTGGCGGGCCGCGTGCTGGAAACCGGCAACGGTTCGGTGGATGGTTGGCTGGCCTCGCGGCGCGTGGCGGTGGAACGGGTGGAGCAGCTTCTGGCCGAACTCAAGACAGTGGCGGCGGTGGACCTGTCCATGCTGGCGGTGGCGAACCGGCAACTGCGGGGGCTGGTGGCGGGGTAAGGGTGTAGCGGCCCCCATGCGGCGGCGCGGTCGATTCTTGACTCATGAAAGAGGGAGCGCTATGTTAATGAGGTGCTTGGAACGCTGTCCAGCCGCAGGGAGGGACTAACGGGCACTCTCGACGTGGGAAACCGCAGCTCTTGCGCGATGCGGAGTATTCGAGATTGAAAAGCCGGGCTCCTGCGGGGTCCGGCTTTCACTTTATGCGAACTCTTTCTCCAAATTGCTCCCGTCGCACACTCGCTCGCCATCAGCTGCCTTTTTCAAGATAGCGGTGAAACGATAGCGCTGCCCCTTTACCTCGCCATCGCCGCGCACGAAAGCGGAGTTCACGTTGATAACGAGCGGATGCCCCGGCCGGCCAATGCCGAACTTGAAATAGATCACGTACGGCCGCGAC
>DASPMK010000354.1:0-10964 GCA_035627075.1 Azospirillaceae bacterium | reverse complement strand
ATCCAGCACGGCACCCTTGAGGCCGCCCGGCGGTTCGGCGGCGAAAAGACGCTGGAAGTCCAGGAGGGCGGCGCGCACCTCGGGCACCGCCGCCACCTTGGAGGCGGCTTGCGCCGCTTCGTCACTGCGCAGGACCGGATCGGCCAGGGTGGCCGCCTGTTCGGGGTGCAGCGCGCGGGCGGCGTCGATGGCGGCGGCCGTATCGGACGGGTCGCCGCCGGCGCGAATCACCGCCACGCCAACGGCGCGATAGAGCAGGCCGGTGTCGAGAAGGGCCAAGCCCAAATGCTCGGCCACGCGGCGGGCCAGCGTGCCCTTGCCGCTGGCGGCCGGGCCGTCGATGGCGATTACGGGATAAGGCATGGGTCAGAACTCAGGTAAGCCGACGGCCTGGCCGATGCGGCGGGCGAGAGCGTAGAAGTCATCATAGCATCTACGGGCTGTTGTAAGCTGGGCTCCCAACGCTCCGTCGGCGGGCTTGAGGTGGAAGATCGGCTTCCTTACTTCCATGGCGAGAGGCATCAGGCTGCGATAGTGCTTGATCTGGGCAAGGCAGTGAGAATCATGACTCACCGGACTGATGCTGGGCCGTTCCATGCCGAGTACGGATTTTTTGTATTCCGGTGGAATACGATTCATCCACCGCTCATAGTACTTCACCGGCCGGTCAAGGCGGACCGCATGTTGGAGGACGACATAGCCGAGAGGCGACATGTCACCCGTGGGCAATGGGAACTTCGTCTTTGGATTGCTCGACCGACGCTTTTCCCAATCGTTTCGCCAGTTGATCAAAGTCGGCCCCAGATTGCGAAGGCCTTGCAGGGAGAAGAGGTCGGGGCCAAGCGGAATTACGACATAGTCGGCCGACACGAGAGCCGCGCGGTTCAGCGCCCCCAGATTGGGGCCTACATCCATGAGAATGACGTCGGCTTCGTTGGCGTCGGCCGCCTTCAAAAGAGCCCGGTAAAAGGCGGTGGTCACCCGCAAGGCCGATTGATCGCGATCCAGGCATCGAGGCCAAGCATCGGATAATTTGTCTTCGAACCGCGCCAATTGCAGATCGCCGACAATCAGGCCAAGACCTTCGGTGATTATCTCAACGTATGGTTCAATGATATCGCCTTCACCCTCAAGAATGGGGTCGACAACTCCATAAATCGTGTGAGGATGCTCGTCATCAGGCCAAAATCCCTCAAGCCGATTTTCATCAAGGAACATCGACGTTAAATTGGCCTGGGGGTCAAAGTCGGCGGCGAGAACCCGAATTCCTTTATCGGAAAGCATCCATGCGAGGTGGTATGTTAGGGAAGTCTTTCCAACTCCGCCTTTGTTGTTGAAAAAGGCAACAGTTTTCATTGTGCCGCCATCAACGTGACCAGGGTGTAATTTTCCGTGAAAGTGAACATGGGCGGCGGGTTGCTATTTTTCTCCATCGCGGCCTTCGCTGTGGGAATGCCCATGCCGAAGCGCTGAACATAACCCAAGTTCTTCATCGCCTCGGCCAGTAGCGGATTGCGGTAGTCGGTCGCACCGAGTTCAACGCTTTCCGGTGTCAGGCCCCCATAGAGGCCGCCCGGATTTGATATCTCAATCCGGTCGGAAAACCAGTAAATTTTCACCGGTGCATTCGAGGTTTCATAATTCCGGTGCATGACCGCGTTGACCGCGAGTTGCTGGAGAGCCACCAGGGGATAGTCGGACTGCCGGATTTCCCGGATACCGGAATGAATGTCGCTGGACGTCTGGATATTGACCTTCAAAAGATCGTCCAATTGTCGCAGAAGGTCGGGGATCGGACCGTCGATTTCCTTCTGGTTCTTGATCGGTGCCTGAAGATCGGTGCCATCCAGTCTCAGGAACTGGACGTAGGCGCTCGGTACGAACTGGCGGGGGTCTTTGCCCAGGACGAGGATCGCGCCGTAATTGGGAACGCCGCCATCGTACAGGAAACGCAGGCTCTTGAGCTTCAATTCAATGGGACGTTGGTTTTCCTCGATCACCTCCGGGGCGACGGCGGACGGCAGGTATTCGCGCAGGAACAGGGTCAGGTCGAGGTCGTCGAGAGTGGCGCCGGGGGCGGGATGATGGTCGAAGGTGCGGTCGCCGGCCCGGCGCCGTTCGATCAGGCGACGCTCGTCGTCGCGGGTGGCGATCTGATTGGTGGTGCCCACCCGCACCCAGGTCCGGCCCTTCCAACGAACCGGCGGCAGTTCCGCCGGCTCCACCTCCAGCACCACCACCTCGCAGCTCTTCAAGATGCGGCGGCTGACGCGGATGGTGGGCAGTGGCAGAATGCTGCCGTCGCGGATGTTGCTCAACCGGTTCAGCAGATCGTCGGTGACGGTCAGGCCGGCGCAGCTTCCGTTGTTGCGCACCCCAATGAACAGCACACCGGGCAGGCCGTGGCCGGGCAGGTCATTGGCGAAGGCGCAGACGTACTCGCGAATGTCATCGAGCCGATTCGCAGACTCCTTGAAGTCCATGCGATCCGATTCGCCGCCGTCCCACAGGGCGATCAGGTCAGCATCGCTGAGCAAGGCTGTTCTCCGCGGCCGTTGTCCATTGCCAGTCTAACAGGCTTCCGAGAGCGAAACGATAGCGCGGCCGGCTGAAAAGGTCACAGCCTTCCGATCCGCGCGCCCAGGCCGTTCATCAGCGATACGAAACCGGGGAAGCTGGTGTCGATGAAGCTGCCGTCGTCCACCGCCACCGGCTCATCCGTGGATGTCCCCAGCACCAGGAAGCTCATGGCGATGCGATGGTCCATGGCCGTGGCGACGGTGGCCCCGCCCTGCGGCGGCTTGCCGGAGCCATGCACGGTCAGGGTGTCGGCGCCGGCCTCCACCTTGACGCCGCACGCGGCCAGTCCCTCGGCGATCATCGCCAGCCGGTCGCTTTCCTTCACCCGAAGTTCGGCCAGGCCCAACATGGTGGTGGTACCCTCGGCGCAGGCGGCGGCGACGCCCAGCACCGGATACTCGTCGATCATCGACGGGGCGCGGTCGGGCGGCACGGTGACGCCCTTGAGGCGGCTGGCGCGCACCCGCAGGTCGGCCACCGGCTCGCCGGCTTCGATACGCTCGTTGAGGAAGGTGATGTCGCCGCCCATTTCGCGCAGGGTGCGGAACAGGCCGGTGCGGCGCGGATTCATGCCGACGTTGGCGATGATCACCTCCGAACCCGGCCGCAGCAGCGCCGCCACCACCAGGAACGCCGCCGACGAGGGATCGGCCGGCACGTTCACCGGCCGCCCGGTCAGCTCTGGCTGGCCGGTGACGGAGACGGCCTGCGCCCCGTCCTCCAGCGTGGTGGTGGTAACCTTGGCGCCGAAATGGCGCAGCATCAGTTCGGAATGGTCGCGGGTGGGCTCGGTCTCGATCACGGTGGTCACGCCGGGGACGTTGAGGCCCGCCAGGATGATCGCCGACTTCACCTGTGCCGAGGGCACCGGCAGGCGGTATTCGATGGGCACGGGCCGGTCGGTGCCGATCACCGCCAGCGGCAGCCGCCCGCCCGAGCGCGCCGTGAAGGCAGCTCCCATCTTTCCCAGCGGCTGGGTCACGCGGGCCATCGGCCGCTTGGCGAGCGAGGCGTCGCCGGTGAAGAAGGTGGTGATGGGATGGGTGGAGACGAGGCCGATCATCAACCGCGCCGCTGTCCCTGAGTTGCCCATGTCAAGCACCCGGTTGGGCTCGGCCAAGGCACCGATGCCGACACCGCGCACGCGCCACACGCCATCTTGTCCTCGGTCCACCGCGGAACCCAGGGCGCGCATCGCCTCGGCGGTGTGGAGCACGTCCTCGCCCTCCAGCAGGCCGTGGATGGTGGTCTCGCCGACGGCAAGCGCCCCCATCATCAGCGCGCGGTGGGAAATGGACTTGTCGCCCGGCACGGTGACGGTACCGGACAGCGCGTCGGTGACGCGGGAGACGAGCGGCTTCAGACCCTCGGGCATGGGGCGGGTTCCGTGGTGACTGGATTTGGAGTGGCTGACTACCACACCCGCGACCGGGCTTCCAAGGGGAGAGGGGCGTGCCCAGCCTCACTTTGCTTTTGACAAGCGCCGGAGTCCGTGGCAAAGGCCCCCTTTGAAATCCCATCAGTTCAGACGGAGGATCAGGCGTGGCGAAACCTGAATGGGGGATCAAGCGCATCTGCCCGAATTGCGGGGCGCGCTACTACGACCTGCGCAAAGACCCGCCGGTCTGCCCCAACTGCGGCACCGACTTCGATCCCGAGGCGTTGCTGAAGTCCCGCCGCGCCCGCCCGGCGCCGGTTGACGAGGTCGTCAAGAAGGTGCCGGTCGTCGCGGAGGACGAGGATCTCGGGCTGGCGGAGGCCGAGGAGGAGATCGCGGATCTGGAGGAGGTCGAGGACGACGTCGGCGTCGAGGACCTCGAAGAGGACGCGGTTGCCGAAACCGCCGACGAGGAGGAGGACGTCCTTCTGGAGGACGCGTCCGAGCTGGGCGAGGACGACGATATGGGCGAAGTCGTCGATATCGACAGCGACGAAGAGGAACGTTGAGAGAACGGAAAAATTCGTCGGAACCGATGAATTTTTTGCTTGCATGACGGCGCGGAGGTGAGCATATTCCGCGCCACGAGACGACGGGGACTGACCCAGCCCCCGAAAAAGTAAACGTCTCCAAAGACTTAGGGGCCATAGCTCAGCTGGGAGAGCGCTACAATGGCATTGTAGAGGTCATCGGTTCGATCCCGATTGGCTCCACCAAAAACGAAGGGCTCGGCGAGAAATCGCCGGGCCCTTTCGGTTTTTCCGGCCGTGGCTTTTGGGGGCCGGAGGGTGGGAGAGGGCGCCTATTCCAGGCTGGCGCCCATGCCGCGATACATGTCGACGTAGGCCCGTTTCCAGGCCATCCACTCGGCCACCTCACGGCGATCCAACTCCTTTTGGAAGATCGTCAGCAGATCGGTTTCCGGGAAGTCGCGGGGATAGCCCAGCATGGGGTCCAGTTCCCCCTTCAGCCAATAGTCATTCAGGATGTCGGTGTAGAGCTGGCTATCGATCACCCGGCCGATCCCCACGCCGCCGCTGTCGGCCCGGCTGGTGGAGGATACGCTGTGTCGAATGACCTCGCGGTTCAGCCGCGCGAAGCGCAGCGGGGTTTCGTGGGTCTGGTGCTTCAGGACAAACTCCCTCGCCCGATCCAGCGCGTAGTCCTCGTCGCTCCAGTAGGGGATGCCCTCGTAGCTGTTCAGCCAGTAGTCGGTGCGGTAGATGCCGTGGGCGATGTAGAAAATCTTGAATAGTTCAACCTTAGAGCGAACGTGAGGGGAGTAGAACTCGATAGCCCGGTGGTCATCGAGGACGAAGCGCATGTAGACCTCGTCCTGACACGACATCAGCGGGTTGCCGTGCCAGTACATCCGCAGAAACACCGCCTTGTTGGCGACAAGGTTTCTTAAGATCAGAGGAAGGTCTACGGGTTCAGTGAGCCAGGTGTCCTCCTCCAGGATGAGAACATGCTTGTTGAGGTCGCGGCGAACCGTCTCCACCCAGAAACGGGCCGGATCGAAGGGGTCGCCCTTCAAGAGGCGACGGGATGGCGGGCAGCGTTCCTCGGGCGGGCAGAAGGTCAGGCGCGGGGAGTCGAGCACTACCAATCCCTCGTGCTTTTCCATCAGCCGGGCGATGTGCTCCCCGGCGATGCCGTCGTTGAGCACGATGATGGTGCCGTAGCCGCTGGTGTTGCGACGGATGCTGGTGATGCAGCGATCCAGATAGGCCGGGCGATTGCATGCTTTGATGTAGATGTTGATCTGTGGGGTGATCATGATGTCCCCGTTCCGCGACTGTCGCGCCATGATGCCGGTTGGGGCGGGGCGGCGAAATCGGGGTGTCTACCGTCCGTGAGGTTTCGTAGGGCGAGCCCCGGAGCCGAGGCGAGCACTTGACCTGGGTAGGGCTTTCTACCATTTAGTGGGGTGGCAGCGCCGGTCCGGGCTGCCTGAGGGGGCCCATAACGCCGGGATCGCGGTGAGGGACCCACGCCAAGCAACTCGCTCATCGGAGGAGATGCGCTTCATGACGTCCCGCATGTCTTTGTTCAACAGCCCGCTGCTGCTGGGCTTCGACCAGTTCGAGCGCACGCTCGACCGCATCGCCAAGAACTCGGCCGAGGGCTATCCGCCCTATAACATCGAGCAGATCGGTGACGATGGCCTGCGCATCACGCTGGCCGTGGCCGGCTTTGCCTCTGACGACCTGTCGGTCCAGGTCGAGGACAACCAACTCGTCATCCGTGGCCGGCAGGCCGACGAGAAGAATCGTATCTACCTCCATCGCGGCATTGCCGCCCGGCAGTTCCAGCGCTCCTTCGTGCTGGCCGAGGGCATCGAGGTGGTGGGAGCGACGCTCGACAGCGGCCTCCTGCATGTGGACCTGAAGCGCCCCATGCCGGAGCCCAAGGTCCGCACCATCAAGATTGAGCAGGCGCCGGCCGGCTCCCAGGGGCTTCCCCAGGCCATCGACGTCGAGCCCTCCGGCGACGCCTCGCGCTGAAGGCGGTTGCGGCCGGTTTTGCGCGGGTAGGGTTCAAACCTGCCCGCTTGCCGCCTGTGAGCGGCAGTTTTTTCCCGGCATTTGCGTTTTATGCCCCACCGTCCTTGCCGGTAATGGATGACGGTTGCGCGTCCGGCTCGTCGGCGGCCCCCGTAGCATCTGAAAATCCCAGGTTTTCCGCCGGTTTGCGAGGGATGGCCGCTTCTGGCACAGGCTGTGCAGAGTACTAGGGCACGAGATAACAGGTGCCACCGCGACAGCGAGAACCGCCATGAACACGACGATCACCGAAACCCTCCTGCGTCAGCTGTCCTCTAAGGAACTGGCCGCCCTCGGCATGGATCATGTCGCCTACATCAAGATGATCCTGGTCAATGGCTCGGTGAGCTACTCGATCCACGCCGCCGATGGGACACCGCTGACCATCATGGGCGAGCGCGATACCGCGATCGCCGCCGTCAAGCAGCACGACATGGAGCCGGTGCTGGTCCACTGAGCTTTCCGGCCCGCCACCCGTCGTAAGAACAGCCTCCCGCCCGCATGAGCCCTCATCGGGGGTACGGTACCTTGGGAGACGGGTGAACATGGGCGACGAACACGCCTGGACACGGGACGCCTGAGCCCCCTCGCCCCCACCCGTGTTCCTTCGTGCCGCTTGCCCGTGTTCATCCGTGTCCCAGGGCACTTACGGCCGGACGCAAAAAAGCCCATCAGGGTGCCTGATGGGCTTTTTTCGTAACTTGCAACTCAAGCCGCGTGACTGGCTTCGGTTTGGGTCAAGAGCGCGTAGATGGCGTCCGCGTTGTCGCAGCCGCGCAGCTTCTCGCACATGCTCTGGTCTCGCAGTAAACGGGAGACACGGGCCAGCGCCTTCAGATGATCGGCGCCGGCGGACTCAGGGGCCAGCAGCAGGAAGATCAGATCCACCGGCTGTTCATCGATGGCATCGAAATCGATCGGCCGCTCCATGCGGGCGAACAGCCCATGGACGCGTTCCAGAGCGGGCAGCTTGCCGTGGGGAATGGCAATGCCATGCCCCACGCCGGTGGTGCCCAGGCGTTCACGTTCGATCAGCACGTCGAAGATGGCCCGTTCGTGCTGGCCGGTGATGTCCGCCGCCTTCCGGGCCAGTTCCTGCAGGGCCTGCTTTTTGGAGCCGGCCCGCAGGTTGGGAAGGATGCTGTGCGGCGTGATGAGGTCGATCATGGGTGTTCAGGCATCCCTTGGCCACATGACCCAAGCCCGGTCGGTCTTGCTGGGACAGGCCGGTTGAGCCGGAGGCGGCAGGGGTAGGGGCCGTTAAGCGGCCCCGTTGCCCTTCTTCTCCCCGGTGGGGTCGACCCAGCTGATGTTGCCGTCGGCGCGGCGGTAGACCACATTGAGCTCGCCATGGGCGCGATTGCGGAACATGAGAGCGGGCAGGTCGGCCAGATCCATCCGCATCACCGCCTCGCCCACCGTAAGGATGTCGATATGGAGGTCCATTTCGGCAACCACGATAGGCTGGACGGCTTCGGCCGCGGCCTCGACGCTCGCATCCTCGCCGTCCAGATGGGTATCATCGGGCTCCGGTTCCAGGATGTACTTCTTCGCCTTGATCGGCTGGTACGAACCATCCACACCCAGGCCGTGGTGTTCGGCGGTCTGGTGGCCCCGCAGGCGGCGCTTGTAGCGGCGCAGGCGCTTGGCGATCTTATCCGCCGCGGTATCGAAGGCCGGATAGGGCTCGGTCGCCTCGGCGGTGGCCTGCAGCATGATGTTGCGCCCGACATGAATGTGGATGTCGGCCTTATACAGGTGCGCATCGCGCGAGAACGTGACGTTCGCCTCCATCGGCTTGCCGAAGTACTTGGAGACGACGCTGTTCAAGCTCTCGGCGACGTGGGTGCGCAGCGCGTCACCAACGTCAATCTGCTTGCCTTTGACGGAGAGATGCATGACTGACTTTATCCGGTATCACCGGTCCGCGGCGTTTGGACGGGATGGTACGACGTCGCGCGCGGACCGTGAACATGGCGGCGCGTACCAAGGTTTTCAGTGGACAGTCCCCTCTCCCGGCGGGATCGCGCTTCATGCGGCACCGTTTGCGGGTAGAACTGTCCGGCTACGACAAAAAGTCTAGAGGCGCAAGGCTTTTTCACGACGCCTCTGGACGGAAGAGGGGATGCGCATCGCCTCACGATACTTGGCGACGGTCCGACGCGCAATGTCGATCCCCTCGTCGCGTAGAATTTCAACGATTCGGTCGTCCGACAGCACCGCGTCCGTCTTCTCCTCGTCGATCAACCCCTTGATGCGGAACCGTACCGCTTCGGCCGAGTGGGCGCTCTGACCATCGGCCGAGGCGATGGAAGAGGTGAAGAAGTATTTCAGTTCGAACAGCCCACGGGGGGTCGCCATGAACTTGTTGGTCGTCACCCGGCTGACCGTGGACTCGTGCATGCCGATCGCCTCGGCGATATCGCGCAGAATCAGGGGCTTGAGGAACTGCACGCCGTGGATGAAGAAGGCGTCCTGTTGGCGGATGATCTCGGACGCCACCTTCAGAATGGTGGTGGCGCGCTGGTGCAGCGACTTCACCAGCCAATTGGCCGAGTTGAAGCGCTCGGTGATGTATTCCTTCTCGGCCTTGGAGCGGACTCCGCCCGAGACGCGGGTGAAATAGCGGTGATTCACCAGCACCCGGGGCAGGGTATCGGGGTTGAGGTCGATGATCCACCCGCCGCCCGGCTGCGGTCGCATCAGGATGTCCGGTGTGACCAGTTGGGTGATGTGGTGCTCGAAGGCCAACGCCGGCTTGGGGTTGAGCTTCTTGATCTCGCCGACCATGTCGGAGATGTCTTCGGCGTCCACGCCGCAGACCTTGATCAGCGCCGGCAGATTGCGCGCCGCCAGCAGGCCGAGGTTGTCCAGGAGTGCCTGCATCGCCGGGTCCAGCCGGTTCTTCTCGCGCAACTGGATGGCCAGGCATTCGGACAGCGAGCGGGCGAAAATGCCGGGCGGATCGAGCCGCTGAAGCAGCGCCAGCACCCGTTCGACATCCGCCGGCGGGCAGCCGAGCTGTTCGGCCAGCGCGGTCAGGTCGGCGGCCAGCCAGCCGGCCTCGTCCAGCAGGTCGAGGAGGGCGAAGGCGATCAGCCGGTCACGCGGGTCGGGCAGATCGACGTTGAATTGGCCGATGAGATGCTCGCGGAGATTCGGCGTCTCCGACAGCGTCTGCTCCAGGTTGGGATCGTCGCCGTCGAAGCCGGCGTGCGCCCCCCGTGCCTCCCAGTAGGGGCTGTCGCCGATACCGTCCGACGCCAGATCGGTGGCCGAGGAATTGGTCCAGACGTTTTCGTAATCGGTATCGAGCGGCGCGTCCGAGCCGCCCGCCATGGTGTCCGACGTGGTGAGGTCGACGGTGTCGCGGGTGCGCGGCGAGAGGTCGGCCGGCGGCGTGTCGTCGCCGGGGCCGTTCCCGCCCAGGACCGAATCCAGGCTCGGCTCACCGGCAAAATCCATTTCCGAACCGATGTTGGCGCGGTCGCCGTCGTCCCGTTCCAAAAGCGGGTTCTGTTCGATCTCGCGCTCGATGTACTCGGAAAGCTCCAGGTTTGACAGTTGCAGCAGCTTGATCGCCTGCTGCAACTGCGGCGTCATGACGAGCGTCTGGGCCTGCCTCAGATCGAGACGTTGCGATAGCGCCATGACCCGTTCTCGTTTCCTTTGCCGTCGGCTCTAGAGGCTGAAGCGTTCTCCCAGGTAGACGCGGCGCACATCCTTGTGCGCCACGATCTCCGAGGGCTTTCCCTCCATCAATACCATACCATCGTGCAAGATGTATGCCCGATCGACAAGGTCCAAAGTTTCTCTCACATTGTGATCCGTGATGAGAACACCGATGCCGCGGTCGCGCAGGTGGCTTACCAGCTCGCGGATGTCGTTGACGGCGATGGGGTCGATGCCGGCCAGCGGCTCGTCCAGCAGGATGAAATGCGGCTGGGAGGCCAGGGCGCGGGCGATTTCGACACGCCGCCGCTCGCCGCCCGACAGCGCCAGCGCCGGAGTGCGGCGCAGGTGGGAAATGGAGAATTCGGCCAGGAGCTCGTCCAGCATCTCCTCCCGCGTCTTCCTGTCGCGCTCCACCACCTCCAGCACGGCGCGGATGTTGTTTTCCACCGTCAGGCCCCGGAAGATCGAGGCTTCCTGCGGCAGGTAGCCGATGCCCAGCCGCGCCCGGCGGTACATGGGCAGCGCCGTGATGTCCTGGCCGTCCAGCAGGATGGTGCCGACGTCGGCGGTGATCAGCCCGGTGATCATGTAGAAGCAGGTGGTCTTGCCCGCCCCGTTGGGGCCGAGCAGCCCAACCGCCTCGCCGCGCTGCACGCTGACCGACACGTCGCGCACGACCGGCCGCTTCTTGAAGGTCTTGCCCAGGTTGAGCGCCACCAGCCCGG
>DASPMK010000353.1:0-6551 GCA_035627075.1 Azospirillaceae bacterium | reverse complement strand
GATCCACGCCCTGAAGCACCAGAGGCAGCGAGAATTTCAGCTTGAGTTCGACGATCACCGGCGGTTCGTCGCCGCGCACGGCCACGAGATCGCAGGCCGCGACTTCGCCGCGGACGGTATATCCCTGATTTTCGAGGAAGGATTTTATCGGTGCGTACAGCTCGGATTCCGCTCGTAAGACGGCCATGGCGTCACCATGTATGTCGCGGAAATTCCGGCGGCGCTCCATCTTCCACCGATGGGAAGATGGAGCGGGCGAAGGGATTCGAACCCTCGACCCCAACCTTGGCAAGGTTGTGCTCTACCCCTGAGCTACGCCCGCAAAAGTGGCGCGAGTGACGGGACTCGAACCCGCGACCTCCGGCGTGACAGGCCGGCGCTCTAACCAACTGAGCTACACCCGCATTTGGCTCCGGATGCTGGACTCGAACCAGCGACACGCGGATTAACAGTCCGCTGCTCTACCAACTGAGCTAATCCGGAACGGAGGCCGGCTTTGTAGTCGTCCAAGCAGGGGTTGGCAAGCCCTTATTTTTCGAACCACCAAAAAAAATCCCGCGCCATTGCCATCGCCGTACTGCCCGTGGTTGATGCCGAAGGCCCAGGCGCGGTATGGGAAACTAATGAAGCAAGACACACAGCCCGACATGATGGAATGGGGCGACACGCCGGAACGGCGTGAAGCGCTCCGGGCCATCGGCGGCATTCTGCGCGACAACGGCATCGAAGGCGACTTCGACGCCCTCCCCGCCCGTTGGTCGATTATCGCCCTTTACGAATTCACCCTGCCGGGCGCTCCTCAGCGCAAGCTCAAGGCGCGCTTCCGCGTGCCTATCGGGCCGGTTTCGGGGCTGGAGGAGGAACTGGCGGAGACGCTGGCCCTGCCCGAAGGCGTCGGGCGGCCCGAGATCAAGGCGTTCGCCAAGCGCGTCAAGGCCGCCTGCATGGCGTCCGACGCGGTGGCGCGCGGGCGGCAGAAGCTCGAAGCCTGGGTCGCTTCGGTGGGCGAGCGCGCCGTGCCTTTCGGCGATGCCTGGAAGCCCAAGGCGTTCGCCGACGAGCTGGCCCACGTCCTGGGTTTCGGTGGACGAACGCCGCGCCTCCAAGCCCTGCTGGACGCGCTGGAGGAGGCCTTCTCCACGGCGGCGGCCCGCGCCGGCCACAAGGTGCGCCGGCACATGCTGGAAACGGCGTCGGGCCTGGGCGTCTACCTCGACACCTTCGCCACCGCCCGCGCCATGGTGCGCAAGCTGCGACTCTACGTCGGCCCCACCAATTCGGGCAAGACGCACGCGGCGCTGGACCGGCTGGCGACGTTCGACAGCGGCGCCTACTTGGCTCCCCTGCGTCTGCTGGCGCTGGAGGGGCAGGAGGCGATCGAGACGCGCGGCAAGCCGTGCTCGCTGATCACCGGCGAGGAGCGTGACGTGCGGCCCGGGGCCGCCTTCGTCTCCTCGACCATCGAAATGGCCAACAGCAACCGCATCATGGGCGCCGTGGTGGTGGACGAGATTCAGCTGATCGGCGATCCCGACCGCGGCTGGGCCTGGACCCAGGCGGTGACGGGCATGGCGGCGCAAGAAATCCTGATGACCGGCTCGGCCGACGCCATCCCCTACGTCAAGCGGCTGGCCGAAGCCCTGGGCGAGGAACTGGAGATCGTCGAGTTTACCCGCAAGTCGCCGTTGAAGGTTCAGGAGGAGCGCGTTCACCTGCGCGACATCCGCCGGGGCGACGCGGTGATCGCCTTTTCCCGCCGCGACGTGTTGGCGTTGCGGACCGAGCTGATGCGGCGCGGCCATTCGGTGGCGGTGATCTATGGCGCCCTGTCGCCCGAGGTACGCCGCGCCGAGGCCCGGCGGTTCCGCGAGAACCAGGCCGACGTGCTGGTGGCCACCGATGCCATCGGCATGGGCCTCAATCTGCCGATCGCCCGGGTGGTCCTGTCCACCACCCGCAAGTTCGACGGCAAGGAGGAACGCGAGCTGCTTGCGCCGGAAATTCGCCAGATCGGCGGCCGAGCCGGCCGCTACGGCTGGCACGAGGAAGGCCGGGTGGCGGTGCTGGAGGGCGAAAGCATCAACCCGGTGCGTCGGGCGCTCACCTCCAAGCCCGTCGATCCCGAAGACCCGCGCTCGTGGATTTCGCCATCCACCAGCCACGTGGAGGCCATCGCCGAGGCGCTGGGCACCGAAAGCCTCGCCCGCGTGCTGCGCACCGCCGACCAGGAACTGCTGCGTGCTCACCAGACCTTCCGCCTGTCCGACCTGGACGCCCGTATCCAGGTGGCACTGGCGGTCGATCAGGCCCGCCTGCCGCTCCGGGTGCGCGACCTTTTGTCGCGCTGCCCCATTGACGTACGCGACATTACGCAGATGCGGCTGTTGCGGCTCTGGGCGGTCAACCAGGGGCGGAGCAAGCCGAATACGGCGCCCGATACCGCCGAACGCTTTACCCACGACATCGGCACCGACGTCGATCTGGAGCGGGCGGAAAAGGCCGTGAAGGATCTGACGGCCTATGCGTGGCTGGCCTACCGCTTCCCCGACGCCTATCCCGAGATGGACCTGTGTCTGGAGCGGCGCCAGAATCTCAACGCCTTCATCGAGCGGACGCTGTCGGCGCGCAGCCTGCCGCGTGCCTGCCCGTCGTGCGGCCAACGGCTGGCGCCCAGCCATCGCGGCCGCATCTGCCCCTCCTGTCAGGCGGACAAAAGCCGGGAGCGGCGCGTCCAGGCCCCCATCGCTCGCCCGAAAAACGCCCCGCCGACCGGCAAGCCGGTGCCCGCCCGGCGGGGAAAGCGTTAGAGCAGCGCCAGCAGTCCGCGCAGCGGTTCAGCCGGACCCGGGCCGGTCATCGTTATCCCCGACACGGCCACGGCCGCCGCCTTGGCGGCCGTGGCGGTCGCGCGGGGCTGGCGGATATCGACGGTTTGGCCGCCGGAGAAACGCAGCCGCTCCACCTCGGTCAAGGTGTCGGTGCCACCGTAAAGGTCGCCGCCGTTGGCCGATACCGAAGTCACGCCATCCGCGGTGAAAAAGGTGTAGGAGGAGCGGGGGTTGGGAAAGACCACGGTATCGGTCCCGGCCCCGCCGTTGATGGAGTTGTTTCGCCAGCCGGCGGTGATGGTGTCGTTGCCGGCGCCCGCCGCGACGTTCTGGGAGAAGTCGAGCGCGATGGTGTCGGCGTGGGGGCTGGCGCGAATCTCGTCGATGGAGTTCAGCCGATCCCGTCCCGCCACGCCGGCCACCGACACCGTCTGGACGCTGCCGGCGGTAGCGATGGTCAGCCCTCCGGCTGCCCGGGCGTAATCCACGATGTCGTAGCCGCTTTCGCTGTAGTTCATGAAATCCCAGGCGCCGTCGATGGAGTCGCCGCCGCCGGGAACGTTGAAGGTGTCGCTACCCGGTCCACCTGTCAGCGCATCCCGGCCGATGCCCCCGACCAGCGTGTCGTTGCCGGTCCCCCCGTAGAGCGTGTCGTTCCCGGCGCTCCCGCCCAGCCGATCGGCGCCGCCGGCCCCGACCAGGAGGTCATTGCCGGCATTGCCGAGCAGGGAATCGCCGTAGTTCGAGCCGTAGAGCGCGTTGTTGCTGCTCCCCCCGGTGATCAGGAAGCCCTGGGTTTTCGAATTCCACTGATACCGGCCATCCGAGGCGTTCGCCTGACGGCGGGTGCCGTAAAGGTGCTGCGCCGCCGCCACATCCAGGCTGCGGGGCGAGGTGACCGAGGAGGAGCTTAGGTTGTAGGACATTACGGTATTGGATACGTTGTCCTGGGCGGTGTTCAGCCGGTTGCTGCCTTCGAACGGATGCTTCAGGCCGATGGCGTGGCCGATTTCGTGCAACAGCACCTGAAAGCCGTAACGGCCGGGCGTGAAGTTCAGCGTTTCCGGGTTCGCGGAGCGGTTGAGAAAGATATCGCCGGCGCTTTGGCTTTCCTGCGATGCGGAGCGCAGGGGGTAGGAGCCGTAGCCGGCGGAGCCGGCGAAACCGCCGCCGGTGAAATCATGAAGCCCGAAGCGGATATCGCCACCGTCCCCATTATCCGGCACCTCGACGAAGGAAAGGCCGCATACCGCCGACCATGCCGCCAGTGCCTTGCGCACATGGCTCCGCTCCAGGTCGGTGAAGGCGCGGAAGTCCGGTTTGGCGGCGGCGTCGTAATAGCCGGGCAGCCGGTCCATGAAGCTGTAGCTGACGGTGACGGGAGCGCCCACCGGCCCCAGCGCGTTCCACCGCGACATGCCCGGATTGGTTTCGGCCAGAAGAGCCTGTACGCCGGCTGACAGCGCGCGCGCGCGATCGGTGCCCGCCGCCGTCGCGGACGGCGGCGCGGCAGCAGACTCCGCGGCATGGTCGACCCCGCAGACTGGGCACAGGCTGGATGTCGCGGGCATGACGTATTCTCCGGGAGGCCGCGTCAACGTGCCGATCAGGGTATGCCACTTTCGATCGGTATGGAATCGAGGTTTCTTCGCCCATCAGCGCGGTATCATTGCCGAGCTGGCGAAATTTCGCCGCATGGTCCGCAACACGTCGGCCGACAGGTCCTCCAGGGACACGCTCATCGTGCGGCTGCGTGCCGTGCGCTCCATCTCGCGGGCCATCATCTCGGCGACCCGGCGGCTGACCTTGCCGGGCACATCAGGGCCTTGGACGAACAGGTCCTGGAAGGTTTCCAGGTCGACCTCGCACAGCATGGCCGAGGTCCGGCTGCGCACGCTGGCGGAATGGGCGTCGCCCAACAGCGCCGCTGCCGCCCCGAACACATCCCCCGGGCGCAGGAGTGCCGTCGCCGCACCCGGATCGCGCGCCCGGTTGTGAGTCGCCTGCAACAGCCCCTCGACCACGATGAACGCCGAGGTGCCGGCCTCCCCGGCATTGACGATGGTATGGTCGGCCGGCACCACCTGGAAACGGACCCGGCCCACCAGGAATGCCAAGTCCGTCTCCGTCAGGTCGACGAACAGCTCCGAGGCGCCGATGATGCGCCGCATCTGGTCGTCGGTCGGCAGGTCGGCCCGCTGAATCTCGGCATGGCCGGCGGTCTGCTCCAGCTTGGGCATCGCCGGGCGCAGGCCGGCTTGTCGCAGGTGCTGCAGCACATGCTGGAGGATCAGGTTGCGCCCGCGCGCCCGTCGGCCCAGATCGGCGTAGTAGTAGACGAAGTACTCCACCGCGTGCGGCGTGATGGCGCGGATCGAGATGTACGGTGCCGGCTCACCGCCCTGGTTGAACAGGGAAGCGGCCTCGGTGGCAGCCGCCAGCAGGATGCGCATGGCCCGCTCGGGAGGAACGTTCACATCGAGCGGGATGATGACGCTGGCCTCCAGGAAGTTCGCGGGTTGGGAGAAGTTGGTGATGGTCGCCGACGACAGCCGGTTATTGGGCACGACGATGACGTTGAAGCACAAATCCTGGATGCGGGTGGTGCGCCAGCTGATTTCCAGGATCTGGCCCTCGATGATGATGTCGCCGGAGCGGTGGAGCTGGACGTAGTCGCCGATCTTGACCGGCCGGTCGACGTTCAGCGCCAGACCACAGAAAATGTCCAGCAGCAGTTCGCGCAACGCCATGCCGAGCACGATGCCGGCCACGCCCGAGGCCGCCCACAGCACCGTCAGGTCCTGCTTGAAGATCACCGCCAGGATGGCGGCAAACGCCACGAGATAGATCAGAAGACCCGAGAGCTGCGACAGCAGGCGCGGCACCGGCCCGCCCAGCGCGGTCGCCACCACCGTGTCCAGAATGACGTGGCGGGTGAGGCGCTCCACCAGAATGGCCGCCGACAGGAACAGCCCGATGCCCAGCGCGTAGGAGGCGATTTTCTGCCCCTTGTCCAACGCCTCCAGGCCGATGGCCTGATACGCCTCGCCGGAATAATGGAAGATCAGTCCCAGCGCGATCGTCAGCACGAAGGGAAGGGCGATCTCCCGGAAGAGGTGGGAACGGCGGCGCGCCATGGCTCGGCCCCCGTCAGGCCAGGACGAACTTGGCGAGCTGGCCGCTCACCTCGTCCACCATCATCGCCAGATCGGACATGGTGGCGTTGATCTCGTCGGCGGCACTGGCGTTCTGCTCGCCCGCTCCGTAGAGATGGCTTACCTGTTCCGACAGGGACTGGACGGCCGAAGCCTGCTCGGCGATGGCGCTGGCGATGTTCTGCACCGTTCCCTCGCTGTCGCGGGCGGCTTCGACGATCCGTTCCATGGCGCCGTGCGCCGCGCGGGCCGCCGTCACGCCGCCGCTGACGCTCTGCGAGGCCGCGTTGATCAGGCCGGCGATATCACGCACGGCGGATGCCGCCTCCTCGGCCAGCCGGCCGATCTGCTGCGCCACGATGCCGAAGCCCAGCCCCTGGTCACCGGCGCGGGCCGCCTCGATGCCGGCGTTCAGCGACAGGACATGGGTTTTGTCGGCGATGCGCGAAATGCGGTCGGTGATCTGGCCGATATGGGTGTTGGACGCGGCGATGCGCTCCACTGCCTCGACCATCCGCTCCAGTTCCACCCGGCCGCCCTCGGCAAGTCCCGCCGCATCCCGGACCAG
>DASPMK010000352.1:0-7616 GCA_035627075.1 Azospirillaceae bacterium | reverse complement strand
CGGCGAATCCGGCGCCTTCGCCTACTGCGCGGCGGAAAACCGCTTTGACAACAATCTGGTGCTGGTGGTCGGCCGCAACCCGGCGGGGGAGGTCAACCTGGGTATCGGCATCCCCAAGGGGGAATTGGTTTCCGGGCAGGGCTGGCCGGTCACGGTGGTGCTCGACAATCACCTGAAACGCGACCGGCAGGCCATGGCTTTCGACACCGAATTCGTGGTGGTCGAACTGGGCAAGGACGAAGCGTTCTACAACGCCATGCTCGGCGGTCGCGCGCTGTCGGTGAAGGGTCCCCACGATGCCGCCGTCTTTCAGCTCAAGGGCACGACCAAGGCATTGCAAGAACTGCGCAAGTGCGTGGCCGCCGGCGGCAAGGGCGAAGGAAACGCCGCGAAGGCTCCGGTCAAAAGCGCCCAGCCGAAGCCGGCGTCGGAGAAGGATACCGCCGACCCGCCGGCCCTGCCGACAGCGTTGGCCGAGATTTTGAAACGGGCCGGGCTGAAGGATGTGACATCGCTGAAACTCGCGGATATGCCGCGCGAGCAACGCCCGGCCGATTTCGCTTGGCGCACGGGAACGGTCCTGGGCGGGTTGCTGGAATCGCAGGTGACCGATGATCGGGGCTTGCTGGCCCTGACCACGGCCTATGTCGAGACGCTGAAGCGCAAGTGCGCGGGCGCGTTTACCGCGTCCTTCGGCGATGTCGAAACGGTGAACGACATCGCCCTGCGCACCGGCGGCGTCGATTGCGCCGCCACCAAGGAGGGCGAGGCCGGCAGCGTCCATGTGGCGCTGCTGTTCTATCTGACGCACACCCGACTGTTCGAGGTGTTCTTCCACGAAGCGCCGGAGGAGCAGCGGACAGCCGCCGACCAGGCCCGCGACGCCCTGGCCGGCGTCATCCGCCAACTGGCGGAAGAGGCGGGGAAGAAGGGGGACTGATACGGGCGGCGTTTGAACACTTCCATGATTTGCCGCCCGTATCCCCCTTCCGCACAGTGCTCCGCACTGTGCTGTCGGGTTTGAACCAAAGGCGGTTGATGGAAGCCATCAACCGCCTTTGGTATGAGGGGCGGGGGGCGCTTTACTCCCCCGGAACCGGGGCGCCGATGTGGATGCCCAGAAGTTCGGCCGCCGCTTCCTGCAACGCCGGGTC
Organism: Azospirillaceae bacterium; assembly: GCA_035627075.1. GTDB lineage: Bacteria > Pseudomonadota > Alphaproteobacteria > Azospirillales > Azospirillaceae > DASPMK01. Next base: position 6,462 of record DASPMK010000352.1, on the reverse strand, counting down.
GACGGGCGGCGGGCCGACCTTCACGCCCTTTGCCAGCGCCGCGTTGACGGCTTCCAGCACGCGGGTGCGCGTGTACCACTTGGAGTTCGCCGGGATGACGTTCCAGGGTGCCGCCTCGGTCGAGGTCCGGTCGAACATGTCCTCGATGGCTTTTTCGTAGTCGTGCCGGCGACCCCGGTTGCGCAGGTCTTCCTGGGTCAGCTTCCAGCGCTTGTAGGGGTTGGTCAGCCGCTCACGAAAACGGTTCAGTTGCTCTTCCGCCGAAATGTGCAGGAAAATCTTGATGATGCGCACGCCGTCGTCGATCAGAAGGCGTTCGAATTCATTGATCTCGTCGTAGGCGCGCTTCCAGTCCTTGGGCGCGGCGAAGCCTTCCACCCGCTCCACCAGCACCCGGCCGTACCACGAGCGGTCGAAGATGGCGAAGGTGCCGGGTTCGGGCAGCCGTTGCCAGAATCGCCAGAGATAATGCCGGCCCTGCTCGGCCGCCGTCGGCGCGCCGATCGGCCAGACGTGGAAGCCGCGGGGATCGAGCGGCTCGGTCATACGGCGGATCGCTCCGCCCTTGCCGCCGGCATCCCAGCCCTCGAACACCAGCACGGCACGGCGCTTCTCGTGCCAGTAGGTCTGCTGGATGCGCAGAAGCTCCTTCTGCAGGCGGCCCAACTGCTTTTCGTAGGCATCCTTGCTCTCCATCAGTGCCGTTTTCATAGGCAAGTCGGAGAGGCGGATTTTTTCTTTCAGCGGTTTGATCTCGGTACGGGTCATCGAAGAAGCCTCGCGGGACGGAACCAGTCCATGGATTGCCGGTTGTCGGGAACGTCAAACAGAGGACCCCGCTCCTTTGTAACGAACCCGGAAATCCATTGGCGCTGCGGGAGGAATCGTGCACACCGGACCGCGCATTTACAACCTTTTCCCGCTGCTCGTCGGGTCCGTGGCCGACTGGACCGCCCATCTTCCCCGTATTGGCGGCATGGGGTTCGACTGGATTTTTCTCAATCCGATCCACCACCCCGGCTTTTCCGGTAGTCTTTATGCCGTCAAGGATCCGTACCGGCTGCACGACCTGTTTCAGGGCGGTTCCTCCGACTCGCCCGACGACCAGCTGTCCGATTTCTTCGCCCAGGCTCGCGATCGCGGCATGAGCGTGATGATGGATCTGGTGGTCAACCATACGGCGCGCGACGCGGTGCTGGTGGAAAAGCACCCGGAGTGGTTCCGGCGCGAACCCGACGGCGATCTGTACAGCCCGCGCGCCGTCGATCCCGTCGATCCGAGCCTCGTCACCGTCTGGGGCGATCTCGCCGAACTCGACTACGAACGTCCCGACGTTCGCGCCGGTCTCGTCGATTACTGGCGGCGCTATGTCCATCATTACGTGCGGCTGGGGGTGAGGGGCTTTCGTTGCGATGCCGCCTATCAGGTCCCGGCCGAGGTGTGGCGGGCGCTGATCACGGCGGCACGCGACGTCAACCCCGAAGTCAAATTCTTCGCCGAAACGCTGGGCTGCACCATCGAACAGGTGGAGGCACTGCGCGGCGCCGGTTTCGACTTCCTGTTCAACAGCGCCAAATGGTGGGATTTCGAGGCCGACTGGCTGCTGGACCAATACAACCGTTACCGCACCATCGCGCCGTCCATCTCCTTTCCTGAAAGCCACGACACCGACCGGCTGGCGGCCGAGGTCGGCAGCCAGGATACCCAGCGCCTCGCCGCCCATATGAAGATGCGCTACTTGTTCTCGGCCTGCTTTTCCACCGGCGTGATGGTTCCGGTAGGCTATGAATACGGCTTCACCCGCAAGCTCGACGTGGTGAAGACGCGGCCGGAGGACTGGGAGAACCCGCGCCTCGACATGGCCCGCTTCATCGCCGACGTGAACGCCATGAAGGCATCCACCCCGGTGCTCAACGTCGAGGGGCCGCAACGGCGCATCACGGCGCCCGACAATCCGGCCGTGGGCCTGCTGCGCGTCGGCACCTCCGACGACGGGGCGGAAGGCTGCACCGTGGTCCTCATCAACCCCGACGAAACCGAGGCGGTCACCCTCGATCCCGGCCCGCTGATGGCCGAAACCGGCGGCACCTTCGACGGTTTCCGCGACATCACGCCCGAGGCTGCCCCCCTGCCGTTCGAGCCGGGGCGGCCGTTACGGCTGGAGCCGCTGGCCTTGCGTGTTTTCCATGCCGGGCCGGAGGCCAAGCGGCTGGAGCGGGCGGGGCACGACAGCGCCACGGTGTCGCAGACCCGGCTGGAGGCGCTGGCCGACGAGCGCATCTCCATCGAGAACGTCTGGCCCGAGATCGACGCCGGCCGCTTCGCCGTCAAGCGGGTGGTCGGCGACGTCATGGAGGTATGGGCCGATATCTTCACCGACGGCCGTTTCGAGTTGGGCGCCGTGGTCAAATACAAGATGGCCGACGAGGCGGAGTGGCTTGAGGCGCCGATGCGCTTCTTCGACAACGACCGCTGGGTCGGCCGGGTGGCGCTTACCCGCAACGGCCGCTGGATGTTTACGGTGGAGGCATGGCGCGACCTCTACGAATCCTGGCGGATGGACTTCCGGAAGAAGCATGACGCCGGGGTCGATATCGGCCTGGAGCTGATCGAAGGGCGGCAGTTCATCGAGCAGGCCGCCCGCGCCGCGTCGGGCGAGCGGCGGCGGGAACTGGAGGCTTTGATCGGCCGCGTCTATTCCCTGCGCGGGAAGGCGCTGATCGACTACATGCTAGGGGATGAGGTGCGCGCCACCATGGCGCGGTGCGGCGTGCGCGCCTACCACAACAGCTATCGCAAGGAGTTGGAGGTCTACGTCGATCGCACCGCCGCCCGCTTCGCGTCCTGGTTCGAGGTGTTCCCGCGCTCGGCCTCCGGCGATTCGCACCGCCACGGCACTTTCGACGACGTCATCGCCCAACTTCCGATGGTGCGGGACATGGGTTTCGACGTGCTGTACTTCCCGCCGATCCACCCCATCGGCAAGACCAACCGCAAAGGCCGCAACAACAGCCTGACCCCGACCGACGAGGACCCCGGCAGCCCCTACGCCATCGGCTCGCGCGAGGGCGGGCATACCGAGATCGCCCCCGAATTGGGCACGCTGGAGGACTTCCGGCGGCTGGTGCGGGCAGCGCGCGAGCATGAGCTGGAGATCGCGCTGGATTTCGCCATCCAGTGCTCGCCCGACCACCCGTGGATCAGGAACCATCCCGAATGGTTTCACTGGCGGCCCGACGGCACCATCCGCTTCGCCGAGAATCCGCCGAAGAAGTACGAGGACATCGTCAATGTCACCTTCTACCGCGAGGCCATGCCGTCGGTGTGGTTCGAGCTGCGCAATGTGGTGCTGTTCTGGGTGGAACAGGGGGTGAAGACGTTTCGTGTCGACAACCCCCACACCAAGCCGTTTCCCTTCTGGGAATGGCTGATCCGCGAGGTGCAGGACCGCCACCCCGACGTGCTGTTCCTGTCCGAAGCCTTCACCCGGCCCAAACCGATGAAACGGCTGGCCAAGCTGGGCTTCACCCAATCCTACACCTACTTCACCTGGCGCCATACCAAGGCGGAGTTGACGGAATACCTGACGGAGTTGACGGCGACGGAGGTGCGCGAGTACCTGCGCCCCAACTTTTTCGCCAACACTCCGGACATCAACCCGCCGTTTCTTCAGACCGGCGGGCGGCCGGCGCACCAGACCAGGGCGGTGCTGGCGGCGACCTTGTCACCCGTCTACGGCCTTTATGGCCCCTACATCCTGTGCGAGGCCACGCCCGTGCCCGGCAAGGAGGAGTATCTCGATTCCGAAAAATACGAAATCCGCGCCTGGGATTATGACCAGCCGGGCAATATCAAGGATTACGTCACCCGGCTGAACAAAATCCGCCGCGACAATCCGGCGCTCCACTATCTCGACAACCTGCGCTTCTATGCCGCCCATGACGACAACGTGCTGTTCTACGGCAAGATGACGGCGGCCAAGGACAACATCATCCTGGTGGCGGTGAACCTCGACCCCCACCACGGCCATGGCGCCACCATCGAGGTGCCGCTGCACGACATCGGCCTGCCCGAAGGCAGCCGGGTGGAGGTGGAGGAGCTGTTCACCAGCCAGCGCCTGTCGTGGCTGGGGCGGTTCCAGCACGTCTGGCTCGACGCGCAGACCAACCCCTGCGCCATTTGGCGGGTGACGCCGCCGTAATGAACAAGCCCTCCACCCTCAAAGAGCCGAAGCATGGCGGTCGGCGATGTTCACCTCCGCAGTGCCGCCGCAGTAAATCTCGAACATCTGCAGGCTCTGTCTCACGGCAGCCCGAAGGACCGACAGGTCCTCCATGAAGTAGGTGAAAAAGCCCCGCTGCACCTCGATCTCGACCGGCGCCAGGATGGTTTCGCTATAGCCACTGCCCGTTGCCAGCGTGCCGTTGGCGATCAGCCTGTTAATGAACTCGATGCGGGCCATCTGTTCCCGGTACGAAGCGTTGAACCAAAGCTCCGTTTCGAAGTCGCGGACCTCGAACAGGTTGGTCGGAAGCGGCCCCTGCCACACAGCGCCCTGCGGCCGGGGGATGAAAAGAATGTCAGCCTCGCTCATCTCCGTCAGGATGAACTGGCGGACGTAGGCGCCATCGATGCGCTCCTGCTCCTGGTGTGGCGATCCGAAGCCATAAAGGGTCAGCCATAGTGCGTCCCGTACCGCCTCCTTGTCGATGCTGGCGGGCTTGACGGTCGGCAGGTGTTGGCGCCGCTTCAAATCGCGGGTGGCGAGGGTTTCCGGCACGACCAGACGCCGCTGCGTCTTGCGACGTTCGAAAATCTGTCGGGCTGGCTCGTTCATGTGCAGGTACTCGATCCCGTCGCGTGGGGAGTAGCTGTTGAACATCACCGGGTCCGGCCATTCGTTGAAGGCGTTGGTGATCTCTTCGAAGATCTTTTCCGAGCGCTCGGGGATGAACAACCGCGACGGATAGAGGCGGCTTAGCCATTCTTCGATGCTGCATAGCCAGGGGACGGAAAGGAAATTCATGAAATTTTCGAAATATGCCGGGCGAAAAATGCCCGGAATGCCCCAAAACATTGTGGGCGTGACCGAAATTTGGCTGCACGGCAAACGCAAAGCCTTTATCCGTTCGACTTCAGTCCGGAATTCCGTTTCCAGCTCCGTTGCAGCTTGGGCATTAGTCAGGTATTTTTCTTGAACTTTCTTCTTGAGCTCCATCCAGCGCCAGACCCAAACGATCATACCGGACGTGCAGGAAATGATATTGGGTTCGCCCCTCATCTTTAGGGCGGCGATCAGGAATCCGACGCCGTGACCGTTGGTTCCGCCTAGCCCGCCCAACGCGTAGCCGACCCGTCGGCCCGCAGGCAGTTCCAAAGATGTGCCGGTTTGCTTGTTCGGCATTGCAGCCTCCGTGCAATCAAACTGGAGGCGATGCTAAAATGTCAGTTATTTGTCTGTCATTACGCTTTAATTTATATCCATAATTCTCCTGTTTCGTCTTTTAGGAGGGGCATGGGATGGCGCGGTGAATACTTTGATATCGTTTGTCGGATTGGCGCAGAATTTTTCCTTTCTCTGAGATCACCGCTCCAGCGAAGGGTCCAGGTCGTGCGGGGCCACGCCAAGCGCCGCCGCCAGGCGCTCGATCTCTTTCGGTGTCGGGAAATCCTCTCCCGCCTCGTAGCGGGCCAGGGCGGTGGTATCGATGCCGCTGGCCTTGCCCAGGTCATCCGGGGAAAGCTGGCGCAATTCACGGATGATGCGCAACGGCGTGGCGCCTTCGAAAACGGCGTGGAGGATGTCGATCGGCAGAGAATCCATGCGCGCTCTCCCAGCTTTCAGGCTTCGGCGGGTTGATTTTTCAAGACAGGGCTGGGCGGTGCCCCGGCGGTGGCCTGCAACACCAAGGCCGCCAGCACCACCGAGCCGCCGACCAGCGTCGGCACGGTCGGCGTCTCGCCGATGCCGATCCACACCCAGATCGGCGCCAGCACCGATTCCAGCAGCGTCAAGAGACCCGTTTCCGCCGAGGAAAGATGGCGCGAGCCCGTGACGAAAAGGAGCAGGCCCAGCGCCAGTTGCATGCAGCCCATCAGAGCCACCAGCGCCAGATCGTGCCCCGACACCGACAGGGGCGAGGCGAACGGCAAGGCCATCAGGGCGGAGAGGATGCCGGCGATCATGGTGGTCGGCACCATGTCCACCCCCGGCTTGGAACGCAGCACCACGATGTTGGCGCCAAAGCATACCGCCACCAGGAGGGCGAACAGGTTGCCGACCATCCCGCCCCCGCCCAGGCTGCCGGCCACCATGACGGTGATGCCGGCGAGCGCCAGGGCGATGGCGATCAGGGTGCGTCCCGACAGGCGCTCGCCCAGGACGAAGCGGGCGAGCACCGCCGCCACCAGCGGCGATCCGCTCATCAGCACCATGGTGTTGGCGACCGAGGTGAACTTCAT
>DASPMK010000351.1:0-36240 GCA_035627075.1 Azospirillaceae bacterium | reverse complement strand
CGAGCGGATACTGGGTCAGATGGACGTGGTCAGCCGCGAGGAGTTCGAAGCCGCCCGCGCCATGGCCGTCAAGGCCCGCGAGGAGCAGGAGGTGCTGAACGAACGCGTCGCCGCTCTGGAAGCCCAGGTCGCTACACTGCTCGCCGATCGCACGCTCGCCCACATGGAGCCGGCCCCTCGGCGTCCGGCGCCCGGCCATCACGGAACGGCCACCCCACCCGGAGGGGCCAAGGCCGTTTAAGGCACCTCCGGCCGGCTCGTCGGGGGCGGGTCGTACACGTATGCCCTATCAAGGCTGCCGCAAATCCAATTGCGCTGCGGCATAGCTTCTGGCACGGTGGCTTTTGATTGGTAGCCCCGCGGCCTTAAGGCCACTAGATTTCGGGGGCGGCTCCTCCAGGTCGGGCCTGACGGGCGGGCGCGGGGCGCTGCCGCCACCCGCGCGAGATCTTCAGGAGGGCACGGCATGTCGACGCCGCTCGTCGAAAGCACCAGTAACCCCCACAATCCTCTCGATGTGCTGGAGGAGATCGTCGTTGCCAACGAATGGCCGTTCGACCGCGCCAGCGATGACGAGATGATCGTCGAGATCGGTGGCCGCTGGTGCGATTACCGGCTGTTCTTCGTGTGGCAGCAAGAGATCAGCGCGATGCAGTTCTCCTGCCAGATGGACATGAAGGTCCAGGGACATCGCCGGTCCGCCGTCAACGACCTGCTGGCGGAGGTCAACTCCCGCATGTGGCTCGGCCACTTCGATGTCTGCGCGGACGAGCAGACGCCGATGTTCCGCCATACCACGCTGCTGCGCGGTTCGCGCGGGGCCTCGGTCGAGCAGCTGGAGGATCTGGTGGAGATCTCTCTGTCGGAGTGCGAGCGTTACTATCCCGCTTTCCAGTTCGTGATCTGGGGCGGCAAGAGCGCGCCCGAAGCGGTGTCGGCGGCCATTCTCGACACGGTGGGTGAAGCATGAGCCGGGTCGGTTCCTCCCTGCTGCTGGTGGGATGCGGCAAGATGGGCGGTGCCATGCTGGAAGGCTGGCTGAAGGCCGATCAGGTCGACCGCGTGGTGGTGGTCGAGCCGCACGACGCCGGTTTCCAGGTCGGCAACCATCCGCGCGTGCTGCGCTGTTCCAGCGTCAAGGCGGTGCCGGCGCAGTTCTCGCCCGATGTGGTGGTGCTGGCGGTCAAGCCGCAGACGATGGATCAGGTGGTGCCCGACTACGCCGGCTTCACGAAACCGGGCACGCTGTTCCTGTCGATCGCCGCCGGCAAGACGCTGGGCTGGCTGGAGGCGCGATTGGGCGACAAGGCGGCCATCGTCCGCGCCATGCCCAACACTCCGGCCGCCATTGGTCGCGGTATGTCGGTGTGTTGCCCCAACGATCGGGTATCGCCGTTGCAGATCGGGCTGGCGGAGAACCTGCTGCGGGCCGTGGGCGACGTCGCCTGGGTCGAGGAGGAGGAGCTGATGGACGCGGTGACCGCCGTGTCCGGTTCCGGACCGGCCTATGTGTTCCTGCTGGTGGAGGCCATGGCCCAAGCCGGCCTGAAGGCCGGGTTGCCGCCGGATTTGGCGGTAGAGTTGGCTCGCGCCACCGTTGCCGGAGCGGGCGAACTTCTGCATCGTTCCAACGAGCCGGCGGCGACGCTTCGGCGCAACGTCACCAGCCCCGGCGGTACCACCGAGGCGGCGCTCGATGTGCTGATGGCCGAAGACGGTATCCAGCCGTTGTTCGACAAGGCGATCGCCAACGCCACCGCGCGGTCGCGCGAGCTGGCCCGCTGAACCCGGGAGCCGGTCGCCGACGTGGCGAAAGCCTGAGCGCGCCCTATATCATACCGAGGACGGTTGCTGCCTTCCAGCAACCGTCCTCGGTTCAACCTCTTGCGCAAGCTGTGCTGGCGCTGACGGGAACAGGCGACGCTTCGCTTCGCTGAGAACCCGCCAGGAGCTTGCGCAGCAAGGAGCGAAAGAGTGATACGGGCGGCCGGTCAGGGAAGCATTCAGGCGCCGCCTGTATCAGAGGATAGAGTACCAGCGCGCCGGAAGACGCTCGCCATGAACGATCCGCTCGACGATCCGCGCGACCTGTCGCGTCGTCTCATCGACACCGCCTTGCGGCTGGCTGCCGAGCGTGGCTGGAAACACACGACCCTGTTCGACATCGCGGCCGAAACCGGAGTGTCGCTGGTCGAGGTTTACCGCCTGTTCCCCACCCGTGGCGCCCTCCTCGCCGGGCTGTTCCGCCGGGTGGATGCCGAGGTGCTGGTCGGCACCGTCGAGGTGGACGCGGAAGAAACCGTCCGGGATCGGTTGTTCGACGTGCTCATGCGTCGATTCGACGCGTTGGAGCCCTGCCGGCCCGGCATTGCCGCCATCGTCCGCGATCTGAGGGCCGATCCGTTCCTGGTCGCGAGGCTGTGGCCCGCCTTTATCCGGTCGATGGCGTGGATGCTGCGGGCGGCGGGTGTCGACCCGGCGGGCGCATCCGGGCTTTTGCAAGCGGGCGGGCTTGGTACTATATATCTGACGGTGCTCAGGGTATGGCTGGACGACGACACTCCCGACAAGGCCCGGACCATGGCCGCGCTGGACGCGCGGCTGAGGCGGCTGGAGGGGGTGATGGGCGGTTTTCGTGGTTGACCGCATGAAAGACGGGCCGGTCAATCCCCTGTAGGTTGAGCCGAAACCGACCGACGCTCTTGGCGTCATAGGTTTTTGCATTGCAACAAAAGGCGTTGACGCCCTAAGGCTCAAGCTGCATAGTGCGTGTGCGTTTTGCTGCGGTGCAACAGCACCGGCCCTTACGACTCCGAGCAGGGAACCAGGACGATGGCGATCAACAAGACCCCCAACTACCCGTTCTTCGACGTGGACGTTTCCAAGTTCGTTGCCGACTTCAAGGTGCCGGGCGTGGATGTCGAGGCGATCGTCTCGTCGCAGCGCAAGAACATCGAGGCCGTGACGGCCGCCAACCAGCTGGCGATCGAGGGCCTGCAGGCCGTGCTGCGCCGTCAGGCCGAGATTCTGCGCCAGACCCTGGAGGAGTCGAGCTCCCTGGTGTCCGAGTTGATGTCAGCCGGGTCGCCGGAGGACAAGGTCGCCAAGCAGGCCGACATCATGAAGACCGCGTTCGAGAGGGCTCTGAAGAACGCCAAGGAGCTGACCGAGCTGGTCGCCAAGTCCAACGCGGAGGCCGCCGAGGTCCTGTCCAAGCGCGTTGCCGAGAGCCTGGACGAGTTGAAGGCCGCCGTTTCCAAGGGCGGCCGGAAGTAAGTTGCCGTGATGGCCGGGGGGCGTCGAGCCCCCTTGGCCTCCGGGTTTCGTTGGCCGACGGGCGCCGGCGATGGTAAGTCTCTCCCAGATCACGCGGGGGGACGGGATGAGCATCAGCTTCGACGATTTCCTGAAAGTCGATATCCGGGTCGGCACCATCATCGCCGCCGAACCCTTCCCCGAGGCGCGCAAGGCCGCCATCAAGCTCCAGGTCGATTTCGGGCCGGAGATCGGCATCCGCAAGACCTCGGCGCAGATCACCCGCCATTATACCCCTCAAACGTTGCTCGGTCGGCAGGTCATGGGCGTGGTCAATTTTCCACCCAAGCAGATCGGCAAGTTCATGTCGGAATGCCTTGTGCTGGGCGTTCCCGATCCCGATGGCGAGGTGATGCTGCTGCGGCCCGACCAACAGGTTCCCAACGGCGGAAGGCTTTACTGATGTCGATCAAGGATTCCTTCGACAGCCACGCCGTTGAGTACGACGCGTTACGGCGCAAGTTCATCCCCTGCTTCGATGGTTTTTACGGCACGGCACTCGATCTTGTCGGGCATTTGGCGGGGCAGGGCGCGCGCGTGCTCGATCTCGGCGCCGGCACCGGCCTGATGAGCGCCATGATACTGGAGCGGCTGCCCGACGCCCGTCTCACCCTGGTGGACATTTCCGACGGCATGCTGGACATGGCGCGCCGACGCTTCGGCGATCGGGTCGGCTATCGCATCGCCGATTACGCGGCGGCACCGTTGCGGGCCGACGGCGAACCGCCGTTCGACGCGGTGGTTTCCGCGCTGTCGATCCATCACCTGGAACAGGCGGACAAGCGGGCGCTGTTCGCCCGCGTCTTCGAGGCACTGGCACCCGGCGGCGTGTTCGTCAACGCCGATCAGGTGGCCGGTCCCACGCCCGAGTTGGACGCGTGGTACGACGCCGCCTGGGTGCGCCAGATTCGCGCCAACGGCATCACCGAGCGGCAGTTGGCCGAAGCCCGAGACCGCCAGAGGCATGATCGCCTCGCCCCCCTTGCCGACCAACTTCGGTGGTTGGCCGAAGCCGGCTTCACGCGGGTGGACGGCGTGTTCAAAAGCTGGGGATTCGTCGTCTACGCCGGCACGCGGAGCTGACGATCTTTCGCGAGGATCGCTGCCATTACAGGTAGTGAAATAGAAAGTTAATGAATTTCCGATAGCAATCTGCGCTGGAGTGAGGCCTGTGCCTGCCGGTCGAAAAGCCGCGTCGTTGGCTTTTGGCTGGTCCTGCCTGATTTAATGAGCGGAAAATCGGTAATACTGGCCATGGACGAACGCAAAAGTATCGACAAGGCGTTTGAGGAAAGCACGTTTCTGCTCAGCGAAGACGCCATTCATGTTGTCGCTCCCAATACGGAGAGGGCTTTTGTCTGGTGGGCGCGGGATACGCAGTGGGCCGCGGGCGAAGGCCAGGGGCTTTGGGCGGAGTGTCAGGCGGATGGCCCCGTGCTGGTGGTTGGCGTGGAAAACCAGAAGTACCTGTTCCACGCCGCGACCTGTCGTTTTCTCGACGCCCACCGGCAGCCGGCTTCCGCCTACGGGGTGTTGGGCGACGTCTTATGGCGCCTGATCTCCCGGCGCCTGCCGGAACTCGCGTTCGCGCTGATTTTCAGCTCTCCGTTCAGCGAAGGGCCGGGGGTGAGCGCCGGAGAACGGGCCATCGCCAGTGCCGTGCTGCGCCTGGGCCTGCCGCTCGAACAGGTGCCGGAGCGTCTGCGCAGCGAGTTGGTGTGCCTTGCGGCGGTGCGCCGGAGCACGGCGGCTTTGGCCCATGTGCCGGAAGACCCGCGGATGCAGCCGGTCTTCCTGGAAGTGGTCAAGCGTTACGGCGATCTGAACCTGGTGCCGCCGTCGATGCGCGACTTGGAGGTCTGCGCCGCCGCTGTACAGCGCGATTCCGACGCCTGGTACCTCGTGCCGCCGGAGTTGACCAACCGGCTGCGCACCCGTCTGGCGGCGACCTCGGACGTGGCGTCCTCCTCCCGGCCGCTGACCCTCAAGACGTTCAAGTAACCGCCGGTATCATAGCGGCAGGCGGACAACCGCGCGCAGACCGCCCCTGGGGCTGTCGGCCAGGATGACGTCGCCGCCATGGCTGCGGGCGATGTCGCGGGCGATGGTCAGGCCCAACCCGGTGCCGCCGGTGGCCGGATTGCGCGAGGGGTCCAGGCGGAAGAAGGGCCTGAACACCTCGTCGCGCATTTTCTCGGGAATGCCGGGGCCGTCGTCGTCGATGGCGATCTCGATGGTCGAGCCGGTGCGGTGGGCGGTGACCCAGGCGCGCGCGGCATGGCGCCGGGCGTTGGCGAGAAGGTTGGCGAGGCAGCGGCGGACGGCATTGGGCCGCACCGGCAGGTGGAGGCTTCCCTCGATGCTCAGGTCGACGTTGGCGCCTTCGCGGCGGGCACCGCTGACCGCCTCCTGGATCAGACGGGCAAGGTCGGCGGGTTGGACGGCTTCCGCCCCTTCGCCGCGGGCGAAGGCCAGATAGCCCTCGATCATCTGCTCCATCTCGGCGACGTCGGCGAGAAGCTCTTCCACGTCGGGGCTGTCGCCCATCATGGCGAGTTGAAGCCGCATGCGGGTCAACGGCGTGCGCAGATCATGGCTGACGCCGGCCAGCATCTCGGTGCGTTGGGAAATCTGGCGCTGGATGCGCTCGCGCATTTTCAGGAAGGCGCTTGCCGCCTGCCGCACCTCGTCCGCCCCCTCCAATTTGAAATTGGCCACCTCGCGCCCCTTGCCGAACCGCTCGGCGGCCAGCGCCAGCCGGCGGATGGGGCGGATCTGGTTGCGCATGAAGATGATGGCGATGGTGAACAGCACCGTCGACGAGCCGATCATCCACAGGATGAAGATGTAGGTCGTCGGGCTGTAGAGCCGCCGCTCGGGTGACATCACCGACAGCACGCCATCGGCCAGTTCCACGCGGATTTCGTGCCATTCGTAGGCGATCTGGGTGTTGACGGTGAAGGGACGGTGAACGCGCTCGGCCAGGGCGGCGGCCAGCGTCGACTCCAGCATGCCGCGCGGCCGGCGGCGGTCGGGGGGCAGGTGGTTGCCGGGCTCGAAGGCGACGATCAGGTCGGTGGCGCGGGCGGCCTGGACCAGGGTCCACCGGCGTTCATTGGCTGTCGCGTCCCGGTCCAGTTGGGCGATGATGAAGGCGATGTCGCCGGCCACGGCATAGGCCAGCCGGTTGGTCATGGTTTCCCAGTGGCGGTCGTAGAAGATCCAGGTGGCGAGCAACTGCGCCAGCACCACCGGGGTTACCATGATCACCAGCGACCGACCGAACAGGGTGCGCGGCAGGAGCCGCTTCACCCCCCTGCGGGACCGGCCCGACAGGCCGGGCGTGTCAGCTGCCGGCTTCCGGCCCATCATCAATCCGGCCTCAGCACATAGCCTTCGCCGCGCACCGTATGAAGGTAACGGGGTTGGCGCGGGTCTTCCTCGATCTTGCGTCGCAGCCGCGTGACCTGGACGTCGATGGTGCGGACGTTGCCGTTGAGCCGGCTTTTCTCCGACAGGTCCTCCCGGCTGAAGGTGGTGCCGGGGCTGGAGGCCAGGATTTTCAGCAGGCTCGCCTCGGCCGCCGTCAGCCGCACCACCTCTTCGCCGGCGCGCAGCTCGTCGCGGTCGATCAGGTAGAGCCAGCGCCCGAGCCGCAGCTCCGCCGGCGTTTCCGGCGCGCGCGGCACGCGGCGCAGGATGGAGGTGATGCGCAGCACCAGCTCGCGCGGTTCGAACGGCTTGGACAGATAGTCGTCGGCCCCGGCCTCCAGCCCGGCGATGCGGTCGTCCAGCTCGCCCCGCGCTGTCAGCAACAGGATCGGGATCTCGCTGGTCCGGCGCAGGTCCTGGGTCAGCTCCAGCCCGGTTTCGCCCGGCATCATCACGTCGAGCACGACAAGGTCGAAGGCCAGTGCCGCCAGCCGGGCGCGGGCGTCCTGGGCGTCGGCGGCGGTGGTGACCAGGAAACCGTTGTCCATGAGGTACTTGCGCAGCAGCTCGCGCAGGCGCCGGTCGTCGTCGACCACCAGGATGTGATGCAGTTCGTCGGCCATGGCCGCCATTGTACCATCCAGGCTCCGCAGGACCAGTCTATCGCTTCTCCGGTCCGCCGCGATCGGGAGCGAACTTGGCGCGGTCGTCCTCGTTCATCATGCCCAGCATTACCTTGCGGAAGCCCTCCACCGCCTCCGCCCCGGCGCGGCGATAGGCCTGGGCCACGCGCTGGCGCTGGGTTTCGGACAACTGGCGCTCCAATTCCACGCCCTTGTCGGTCAGCTCCAGAAGGCGCTGGCGGCGGTCGCGCTCGCCGGTGCGCTGCACGATATAGCCCTGGCGCACCAGTTCGCCCAGCACGCGGGACAGGCTCTGCTTGGTAATGCGCAGGATGGCCAGCAACTCGGATACGGTGATGCCGGGGTTGCGCCCCACGAAGTAGATCACCCGGTGGTGTGCCCGGCCGAAGCCCAGCCGGTCCAGCAGGGCGTCCGCCTCCGCCGTGAAGTCACGATAGGCGTAGAACAGCATCTCCATGCCCTGGCGAAGCTCCTCCTCCCTTAGGAAGAGCTGGTTCACGCCAGCCTTGACGTCCGTCATGTTGACTTGCGCCCGTACAGAATGTTACCCCTGATGGCAAATATAAGTCATATTATATCTCAGGGAGGTAGCCCCGATGGTCCTCGTCCCCTTCGACGATCGCGACGGCGTGATCTGGATGGATGGCGCGCTCGTCCCGTGGCGCGACGCCAAACTCCATGTGCTCAGCCACGCGCTGCACTACGCAAGTTGTGTATTCGAAGGCGAGCGGGTTTACAACGGCCGCGTCTTCAAGCTGACGGAACACAGCGCGCGGCTGGCGCGGTCGGCGGAACTCCTGGATTTCCAACTGCCCTATTCGGTGGCCCAGATCGACGCCGCCACCCAGGCGGTGGTGGCCGCACAGGGCTTGAAGGACGCCTACGTCCGTCCGGTCGCGTGGCGCGGGGCGGAACAGATGGGGGTGGCGGCCCAGGCCACCAAGGTCCACGCCGCCATCGCCGCCTGGGAGTGGCCCAGCTATTTCTCGCCCGAGGCCCGCATGGCGGGAATCAAGCTCACCACCTCGAAGTGGCGCCGTCCGTCACCCGACTGCGCGCCGACGGCGTCGAAGGCGGCGGGGCTCTATATGATCTGCACCCTGTCCAAGCACGCAGCCGAGGCCGCCGGCTTCCACGACTCCTTGATGCTGGACTATCGCGGGCTGGTGGCCGAGGCGACGGGGGCCAACGTCTTCATGGTGGTGGATGGCAAGATTCACACGCCCAAGCCCGACTGCTTCCTTGACGGCATCACCCGGCGCACGGTGATCGATCTGGCGAAGAAGCGCGGGATCGAGGTGGTCGAACGGGCGATTTTTCCCGAAGAAGTGAAGACGGCGCAGGAGGTTTTTCTGACCGGCACGGCGGCTGAGGTGACGCCGGTAGGCCGGATCGACGATCTGACCTTCACGCCGGGGCAGGTGTGCCGGACCCTGATGGCGGATTATGAGGCGCTGGTGAGGGGGTGAGCCGGAACAACGCTGCAAAGCGGCCGCTTTTCTACGTCCACCGCTCCGCCGCCGCGTCGTCGGTTTCCTTGGCGTCCACCCAATGGCCGCCCGAGGGAGTTTCCTCCAGCTTCCAGAACGGCGCCTTGGTCTTCAACCAGTCCATCAGGAACTGGCAGGACTCGAACGCCGCCTGCCGGTGGGCGCTGGCGGTCAGCACCAGGACGATCTGCTCGCCCGGCTCCAATCGGCCGTGGCGATGGATGATCAGCGTGGCGTCCAACGGCCAGCGGCGCCGGGCCTCCTCGTCGATAGCCTGAAGCTGCCGCTCGGTCATGCCGGGATAATGCTCCAGCGTCATCGCCGTGATCGGCTCGCCGCCGGCCTGATCGCGCACGAAACCGACGAAGCTCGCCAGACCGCCGATGTGTGTCTGGCCCCGCGTCAAGGCCGCGATCTCGGCGCCGACGTCGAAGTCCTCGCGCTGAACCCGTACCGCCATGGCGTCAGCCTCCGGTCACCGGCGGGAACAGGGCCACCTCGTCGCCAGCCTTCACCGCCGTGTCGGGAGCGGCGTATTCCTGGTTTACCGCCACCTTGACCACCGCCGGGTTGGCCAGCGCCTCGGCGTGCTTGGGGCTGCGATCCTTCAACCAGTCCAGAAGGCTCGCCACGTCGCGCACCGTGTCAGGGGGCACCACGTCCTCCTGGCCCATTCCGACCTTGGCGCGCAGCCACGCGAAATAGAGGACCTTCATCGCCGTTGTTCCTTGTCAGGGAGCTTTGTTCGGGGCCAGGCCCAGGTGCGTCAGGATGAAGCCGGCCACCGCCTCGGCGTCATTGAGGTCGAGCACCGGCAGCGGCACGTCGGCCAGATTCCCATCGCTGGCCACCGCCACCACCGTGGCATCCTCGGGGAAGCGCAGGGGTTTCCCTAAGCCCTTGCGGTGGATCTCGATCTTCGGGTGGGCATGACGCTTGAACCCCTCGATCAGCAGCAGGTCCACCGGCACCAGGCGGGGGATCAACTCCTCCACCTCCGGCTCGGGCTCGCCCCGGTTCTCGTGCAGCAAGGCCCAGCGGGCGCCCGCGGCGATCACCACCTCGGTGGCGCCCGCGGCGCGATGGCGGTGGGAGTCCTTGCCCGGCTTGTCGAGGTCGACGTCGTGGTGGGTGTGCTTGATGGTCGAAACGGAATAGCCCCGCCTGATCAGCGTCGGCAGAAGCTTCTCCAGCAGCGTCGTCTTGCCGCTGCCGCTCCACCCCGCCAGTCCGAATATCTTCATCAACGTCCCCTCAGCCGATGCCGGCGGTCTTGGCCCCGCCGGTCGGGGTCTTGCGCGGGGCGGGTTCGGCCATCATGTGGGCGAGCCCGGCGCGCAGATAGTCGTAGCCGGTGGTCAGCGTCAGGCCGCCGGCCACCCACAGGCCGACGATGCCGATCTCCTCCACCGGAAGGCTCGCCGGGCCGGTATCGCCGACGATAAGAAAGGCCAGCGCCCCCATCTGGATGGTGGTCTTCCACTTGGCCAGCCGGCTGACCGGCAAGCCGACATCGATGCCCGCCAGGAACTCGCGCAGGCCCGATACCATCACCTCGCGCAGCAAGATCACCACGGCCGGCAGGACCGCGATGCCGGTTACCCGGTCGAAGGCCACCAGCATGAACAAGGTGGCGGCCACCAGCAGCTTGTCGGCGATGGGGTCGAGGAACTTGCCAATCAGCGACTCCTGGGCCCACGAGCGGGCAAGGTAGCCGTCGAAATAGTCGGTGATCGCGGCGGCCGAGAACAGGAAGCAGGCGGTCCACGCCGCCCATGCCTCGGGCACGTAGAACAACCCGATCACCACCGGAATGATGACGATGCGTGACAGCGTCAGCAGGTTCGGCAGGCTGGTCAGCATGGATCGGGCTTTCGTCCTAGGTGGAAGGCTTGGGAGCCGCCTCCGGGCGTCTATCTTACCCTTCGGGATGGAAATGATCATAAATTTTTTTGGCGACGGTTCGACTGATCCCTTCGACGGACTCCAAGTCGGCTAACCCGGCCCGCTCGACCGCGCGGGCCGAGCCGAAGTGCAGCAGCAGCGCCTTCTTGCGGTTGGGGCCGATGCCGGGGATCTCGTCTATGGCCGACTTGCCGATGGCGCTGGTGCGCCGGGCGCGGTGGGTGCCGATGGCGAAGCGGTGGGCCTCGTCGCGCAGCCGTTGCAGAAAATACAGCACGGGGTCCTTCGGTTCCATGCCGAAGGGGGGGCGGCCGGGCAGGAAGAACCGCTCGCGCCCGGCGTTGCGATCCGGCCCCTTGGCGATTGCCACCAGCGCCACGTCGTCGATGCCCAGATCGGCGAACACATCTTGGGCTATCTTAAGCTGGCCCTCGCCGCCGTCGATCAGCACCAGATCGGGCCAGCCGCCCTGGTCGCGCTCGGGGTCCTCCTTGATGGCGCGGGCGAAGCGGCGGGTCAGCACCTCGCGCATCATGGCATAGTCGTCGCCGGCCGCCTCTTTCGACTTGATGTTGAACTTGCGGTAGGCGTTCTTGATGAAGCCCTCCGGCCCCGCCACGATCATGCCGCCGACGGCGAACGCCCCTTGGACGTGGCTGTTGTCGTAGACCTCGATCCGTTGCGGCGGAGCCTCCAGGCCGAACGCGGCGGCCACCCCTTCCAGCAGCTTGGCCTGGGTCGAGCTTTCGGCCAGCCGCCGGCCCAGCGCCTCTCGCGCGTTGGTCAGCGCGTGATCGACCGCCCGGCGCTTTTCGCCGCGCTTGGGTGTCGCCAACTCCACCTTGCGGCCGGCGCGCACCGACAGCGCTTCCTGGAGCAGGTCGTGCTCGGCCAGGTCGTGGCTGACCAGCACCAGCGGCGGGGCCAGCTTGTTCTCGTAGAACTGGGCGACGAAGGCGGCCAGCACCTCGGCCACGTCCAGGTTCTTGTCGTGGCTGGGGAAGTACGAGCGGTTGCCGTAGTTGCCGCCGCCGCGGAAGAAGAACACCTGCACGCAGGTGGTTCCGCCCTCCTGGTGAGAGGCGATGACGTCGGCGTCGTCGATGCCGTCCAGGTTGATGTCCTGGTGGGCCTGGATGGCGGTCAGCGCGCGGATTCGGTCGCGCAGTCGCGCGGCGGTCTCGAAATCCAGCTCATCGGAGGCGGCCAGCATCGCCTTGACCAGCTGGTCCTGGATGTCGCGGCTCTTGCCCGACAGGAAGGCTTTGGCCTGTTCCACCTGGCTTGCGTACTCCTCCCGGCTCACCCGCTCGACGCAGGGCGCGGTGCAGCGCTTGATCTGGAATTGCAGGCACGGCCGGGTACGGCTGGCGAACACGGTATCGGGGCAGTTGCGCAGCAGGAAGCCGCGTTGCAGCGCCGTGATGGTGCGGTTCACCGCGCCGGCCGAGGCGAAGGGGCCGAAGTAATCGGCCGAGCGGTCGCGGGCGCCGCGGTGCTTGGTGAGTTGCGGATAATCGTGGTCGCGGGTGATCATGATATGCGCGAAGCTCTTGTCGTCGCGCAGCAGCACGTTGTAACGCGGCATCAGCCGCTTGATCAGGTTCGACTCCAGCAGCAGCGCCTCGACCTCGGTATGGGTCGTGACGAACTCCATGGTGACGGTCTCCGACACCATGCGCTGGAGCCGCGACGGCAGCTTGGTCACCTGGGTGTAGTTGTATACCCGCTTCTTCAGGCTCTTGGCCTTGCCGACGTACAGCACCTCGCCGACGTCGTTCAGCATGCGGTAGACGCCGGGTGTGTTGGGCAGGGTCTTCAGGTAGGCGCGGATGACCTCCGCCCCCTCGGCCAGTGAATTGGCGGAGACACGGCGCGGGCTCCGGGGCTTGGGCTTCGGGGCGGCTGTTTCCGGCAGCGGCGATTCGGGCGTATCGGGGCTTGGATCAGGAATCATGACCATGGCCGCACTTTCGTCGGTCGGGCCGGGGCTGGCAACCATTTCGCATCGGCGAGAAGAGGTAACGCAAAGGTGAATGGGGGACAGCCATTCTATCCACCAATCTTGTGGATAACTTTGTTGAAAACATGCCGGCAAAAGGGTTGGCAGTAGGCAAACCGCGAGCTTCACATATATGCATAAAAAATAGGCAAAATATGTAAGCCATTGAAAATTAATTGATTTTTTCCTGTCAAGGGGTGGCGGCGCGGATGTGGCCAAAAAAATCCGGCTTGACAGGAAGGGAGGCGTGGCCGCTGGAGGGGGTGTGCAAAATACACCCCTGGCAAGGATGGGACGGGCAAGAAAAGTTAACCCCGGCCTTTTCGAATGGTTCCAGCTTTATCGCAATCGCGTTATGACGCGACGTCCGCTGTCCGGCAGCATCTCCCCACGGGAGTCGCCCGCGGCGGGAGGCCATACGGCCGAAGCCCTCAGGCGCCGTCCATATCATTCCTCCGGAATGGAGCCCCGACTCGGCTGGACCCAGCCCAGGTGCTCGCCCCCATCCAGGGCGATCATCTGTCCGGTCATCGCGGAAGCGCCCAGGATGAAGCGGACGGTGTCGCAGATTTCCTGTGGCGTGGTCTGGCGTTGCAGGGGGACGCCCTGCCACTGGGCGGCGAACTGTTCCTCGCTCTGGCGCTCGCTCGGCAGAGTGGGGCCGGGACCGATGGCGTTGACGCGGATGCGCGGGGCCAGGGCCATGGCCATGGTGCGGGTAAGCGTCCACAAGGCGGCCTTCGACACGGTGTAGGACACGAAGTGCGGCGTCAGGTTCCACACCCGCTGGTCCAGAAGGTTGACGACCGCGCCCATCTCGCCGTCCGGCAATTGTCGGGCGAAGTCCTGCATCAACACGAACGGCGCGCGAAGGTTGGTTTCGATGTGTCGGTCCCAGCTGTCCCGCGTCGCGCTCAGCGCCTCGTCCCTTTCGAACAGGCTGGCGTTGTTGACCAGGCAGGTGAGGGGACCCAACGCCTGGACCGCCGTCGGGATCAGGTCGTTGGCCGACTCCTCGATCATCAGATTGGCTTGCAAAGACACGGCGGTGCCGCCGTTGCGCCGAATGGCGCCCACCACCTCCTCGGCCTCGGCGCGGGAGCGATGATAATGGACCCCCACCATCCAGCCGTGGGCGGCCAGGTCGATGGCGATGGCGCGGCCAATACGCCGGGCGGCGCCGGTGACCAGTGCCGCCCTTCTTTTGATCTGAACCATGCTGCGGAAAGTAGGCAATCGCCGGCGCGGGTCAAGGGGCGTGGTGGTCGGGAGGGCGGGGGGACAGACAGCGTGGGTTGGTTGCGAAGTGTTTCGTGGTCGGGGGAATACTATTTCTCTGTGACGGTCCTCTTGCGGAGGTTGGGTGTTGGATTCCACGCCCTGCGAAAACGCGTAGAAGAGGCGTTTTTCGGTCCCGGAAATATGCTATAAAAAGCAACCGCCTCCTCCCGTCATCCATGGGCGCGCACCGTCCGGTGCCGCGGCCATGACATGTCCCGAGGTATCAGGCGGCAATCGTTTTCGCGGTCGGCGATGCGCCCGCCGAGAGGTTTGGCTTTCCTGTACCCCATGACTTCGCATTGCTAGAGAGGCCCCATGGCATACACCCTTACGCGTGGCAAGCCGTCGACGGGCGGCACCCCGCCGAGCGACCTCGAGAACCCCGACGATCTGGAACTTCCCGACGATCTGGAATTCCCCGACGATCTGGGCGATCCGGACGACATTGAGTTTCCCGACGATCTCGAAGATCCCACCGATCCGACCGACCCGTCGATGGACCAGTTGACGGTTATGCTGGACAGCGCCGGCCCGGAGGAGCAGCCCGAAGGGAACAAAGGCACCACGTTGTTCCGGTACAGCGTAAGTCTCGACCAGGAGGCGGAAGAAGACATCACGGTGCATTGGGAGGTCGAAGGGGATGGGACCGGCCCGACCGCCGCCTCCCCCGACGATTTCGCCGCCACGTCCGGCACCGTGGTGATCCGGGCCGGACAGACCGAGGTTCCCCTTACCGTTCGGGTCAAGGGTGACACGCGGGTGGAGCAGGACGAGCGCTTCACCATCCGGCTGACGGAAACCGACAGCGACGTCCTGATCGAGGACGAGGCGATCGAATCCACCATCCGCAATGACGACCGGGGTTCGGGCGTCACGGCATGGCTGGAGCGCACCGGCGCGGCTCAGGTCGTGGAAGGCAACCGGGGCAACACCCCTCTCAACTGCGCGGTGCGCCTGTCTGGTCCGGCCGCCCAGCCGATCAGGGTGTTCTATGAGGTTCAGGGGATCGGGACCGGCCGCACGGCGGCATCGCCCGACGATTTCTCCAATTCCGCCGGCTTTATCACCATTCCGCGCGGCACCAGCCAGGCCATGCTGCCGATCGCCATCAAGGGCGATACCGTTCAGGAAGGGGATGAGCAGTTCGCCGTGCGCCTGACGCGGGTTCAGGGGACCGGCGTGACGCTCGCCTCCGCCACGGGAACGGCGGGCACAGCCGGGCGGACCTCGTCCTGGCAGGGCGTCATTCGCAACGACGATACCGCGGCGGCGACGAAGCCGCTGGTCCGGTTGGAGCGCCGCGGTGGCGAAGAAGTGATGGAGGGCGGAGATGAGACGGACGAACCCGCCGGTGCGACGTATGTGGTGAAGGTCGTCGGCAGGGCGTCGTCGCAGCCGATCACTGTTCAGTGGGTGATCCAAGGGGTGGGCGAGAATCCCGCCCTGGAGGATGATTTCATCGAGGTTTCCGGCGAAACCACCATCCCGGCCAATCGGCAGGAAGCGGTGTTGTCGTTCAACCTCCAGGACGACTCCGAGATCGAGGACCCCGAGAGCTTCCGGGTGCGGTTGATGGAGGTCAGCAGCAACGCCCGGTTGGCTCCGTTGGCCCAGACCATCGCGTCCGGCATCATCGCGGATGACGATGAGGAAGAGTTCCCGGACGAGGAGTTTCCGGACGACGGGGAGTTCCCGGACGACATCATCGACGATCTGCCGGTGGACGGCAGCGGGACGGGACCCCGTCCGGACGGCAGTGGGACGGGCCCCCGTCCCACGCGGCGTACCCGCCAGTTGACCGACGCCCTCAATGCTGCCGAAACAAGGCCGCTGTCGGCCGGGTCGGGGCTGGTTCAGGCCGCGTCCAACTCGCGGTCATCGCTGCTCGACGGCGCTCTCGCCGGCCTGGGCTGATCGGGAACGCGGAAAACCGGCGCGGGGAGGGTATCTCTCCCCGCGCCGGGTTGCCGTCTTAAGAGCCCTTGCGGCGGCGCCCGCCTTTCTTCGGCTTCTCCCCGGCGGACGGCACGCCACGCGCCAGCCGGCCGGTGGAAATGCCGATGGACGGCATCCCCTGCGCGTCCAAGCCCAGTTCCATGGCTTCCAAGCGGCGGATTTCATCGCGGATGTTGGCCGCTTCCTCGAACTCCAGGTTGGATGCTGCCGCCTTCATGCGCTTTTCCAGGTCGGCGATGACGGTCTTCAGGTCCTTGCCCACCAGCTCCACATCGCCGGTGCCGGTCTTGACCGTCACATGGTCGCCGCGCTCGAACACGCTGTCGAGGATGTCGGCGATCGACTTCTTGACGCTTTCCGGCGTGATGCCGTGTTCGATGTTGTACGCCTGCTGCTTCTCGCGGCGCCGGTTCGTCTCATCGATGGCGTACCGCATGGACGCGGTGATCTTGTCGGCGTAGAGCAACGCGCGGCCTTCGATGTTGCGCGCGGCGCGGCCGATGGTCTGGATCAGCGAAGTCTTGGAGCGCAGATAGCCCTCCTTGTCGGCGTCCAGGATCGCCACCAGCCCGCATTCGGGAATGTCCAGCCCCTCGCGCAGCAGGTTGATGCCGATCAGCACATCGAAAACGCCCAGCCGCAGGTCGCGGATGATCTCGATCCGCTCCAATGTTTCGACGTCGGAATGAATGTAGCGCACCTTGATTCCGGCCTCGTGCATGTACTCGGTCAGCGCCTCGGCCATTTTCTTGGTCAAGGTGGTAACCAGCACCCGCATTCCCCTGGCGTTGACCAGCTTGCATTCAGCCAACAGATCGTCGACCTGGGTTTCGGTCGGACGGACCTCCAGCAGCGGGTCGATCAGGCCGGTGGGGCGCACCACCTGCTCGACAAAGACGCCGTCGGTACGCTCCATCTCCCAGTTGCCGGGGGTGGCGGAGACGAAGACGGTCTGCGGCCGCATCGCCTCCCACTCCTCGAACTTCAGCGGACGGTTGTCGGCGCACGACGGCAGACGGAAGCCGTATTCGGTCAGGGTGGACTTGCGCATGAAGTCGCCGCGATACATGCCGCCGATCTGCGGCACCATGACGTGGCTCTCATCGACGATCAGCAGCGCGTCCTTGGGCAGGTACTCGAACAGGGTCGGCGGCGGTTCGCCCGGTGCCCGGCCGGTGAGATAACGCGAATAGTTCTCAATGCCGGCACAGGCGCCGGTCGCCATCATCATTTCGATATCGAACTGGGTGCGCTGCTCCAACCGTTGCGCTTCCAGAAGCTTCCCTTCCGCCTCGAACTCGCGCAGCCGCAACTTCAGGTCGCGCTTGATCTGCTCCACCGCCTGGTGGAGCGTCGGCTTGGGCGTGACATAATGGCTGTTGGGGTAAATCCGCACCTCCTCCAGCGCCATCAGCTTTTCGCCGGTCAGCGGATCGATCTCGTGGATCGCCTCGATCTCGTCGCCGAAGAAGGAAAAGCGCCAGGCGCGATCCTCCATGTGGGCAGGGAAAAGCTCGACGGTATCGCCACGCACCCGGAACGTTCCGCGACCGAAACCAACATCGTTACGCTTGTACTGAAGCTCGGTCAGGCGGGTCAGCAGATCGTTACGCCGCACGCTCTCGCCCTTGACCACCTGGAAGGTCATCTCCGAGTACAGCTCGACCGAACCGATACCGTAGATGCACGACACCGATGCCACGATGATCACGTCGTCGCGCTCCAGGATGGCGCGGGTGGCGGCGTGGCGCATGCGGTCGATCTGTTCGTTGATCGACGACTCCTTCTCGATGTACGTGTCCGTACGCGGCACGTACGCTTCCGGCTGGTAATAGTCGTAGTACGAAACGAAGTACTCCACCGCGTTGTTCGGGAAGAACGACTTCATTTCTCCGTAAAGCTGCGCCGCCAGCGTTTTGTTCGGCGCCAGGATCAGCGCCGGGCGCTGCACCTGTTGGATGACGTGGGCTATGGTGAAGGTTTTGCCCGAGCCGGTGACGCCCAGCAGCACCTGATCGCGCTCGCCGCGATGCAGGCCCTCCACCAGTTCGACAATGGCCTTGGGCTGGTCGCCGGCCGGCTGGAATTCGGACACGACCTCAAACCGCTTGCCCCCCATGGTGCGGGCTTCGCGGGCGAGCGGCGGCTGGGACAGGACGGGCATCTGCATGGGCTAAAGATAACCCCGCGCTCTTGCGCCGCAAGCCCTAAGCGGCGTAAGGTCCGCCCGGTCTTTTACAACCCGTCTCATTGTTCAGGGACCCGTTCCGCCATGCCTCTTCTCGCCTCGCGCCTGTCCCGCATCAAGCCCTCGCCGACGATCGCCGTCACCCAGAAGGCCCGCGAGCTTCAGGCCGCCGGCCGCGACGTGATTGGTCTCGGTGCCGGCGAGCCGGACTTCGACACGCCCGACAACATCAAGGAGGCGGGCATCACCGCCATCCGCACCGGCGATACCAAGTACACCGCGGTGGACGGCACTCCGGCGCTGAAGAAGGCCATCGTCGCCAAGTTCAAGCGCGAGAACGGGCTCGATTACACGGCCGACCAGATCACGGTCGCCAACGGTGGCAAGCAGGTGCTGTACAATGCCCTGATGGCGACGCTGGACGCCGGCGACGAAGTGATCATTCCGGCACCGTATTGGGTGTCCTACCCCGACATGGTGCTGCTGGCCGAAGGCACGCCGGTGTTCGTCGAATGTCCGGAGGCCAAGGGCTTCAAGCTTCAGCCGGCCGACCTCGACAAGGCGATCACGCCCAAGACCAAGTGGGTTATCCTGAACTCCCCCTCGAATCCGACCGGGGCCGCCTACACCAAGGCCGAGATGAAGGCGCTGACCGCCGTGCTGCTGAAGCACCCGCACGTCTACGTCATGTCCGACGACATGTACGAGCACCTGCTGTACGACGGCATCGAGTTCGCCACCCCGGCCCAGGTGGAACCGCAGCTCTATCCGCGCACGCTCACCGTCAACGGCGTATCCAAGTCCTACGCCATGACCGGCTGGCGCATCGGCTACGCCGGCGGGCCTAAGGAACTCATCAAGGCCATCGCCATGATGCAGAGCCAGTCCACCTCCAACCCCTCCTCGATGTCCCAGGCGGCGGCGGTGGAAGCGCTGAACGGTCCGCAGGACTTCATCAAGGAGCGCTCGGACGCCTTCAAGCAGCGCCGCGACCGCGTCGTCACCCTGCTGAACGAAGCGCCGGGCATTACGTGCCACAAGCCCGAGGGCGCGTTCTATGTCTACCCCTCGTGCGAGGGTTGCATCGGCAAGACCACGCCGGACGGCAAGCTGATCAAGACCGACGAGGATTTCGTCACCTACCTCCTGGAGGCCGAGGGCGTGGCCGTGGTGCAGGGCTCGGCGTTCGGGCTGGCGCCGTTCTTCCGCATCTCCTACGCCACCGCACTGGACAAGCTGGAGGACGCCTGCCGGCGTATCCAGCGCGCCTGCGCGGCCCTGAAGTAACCCCGTACGGAAAGGGGGCGGCCATCGCCCCCTTTTTCACCAATTCCCGGGATACTTGATGACCAAGGCTGCCGCCACGCCGGGCGAGACGCTGGCGTACAAGGTGTGGGATACGCTCGCGAAGGGGCTGGGGTTGCCGCCCCGGCCATGGATTCCGGCGGGGGACGCCAAGGCCCGCGCCGATGCCGACCGGCAGGCCCATCTCGTCTCCGAGCAGGTGCGGGTCGAGCAGGAACTGGCCCGCCAGGGCCGGGGTATGCTGGCCGAGGGGCGGATGCGCCGCCGGCTGCCGGAAGCCCTGACCCGGACGCTGGCCGATCCGCACC
The DNA here is from genome assembly GCA_035627075.1 of Azospirillaceae bacterium. Lineage (GTDB taxonomy): Bacteria > Pseudomonadota > Alphaproteobacteria > Azospirillales > Azospirillaceae > DASPMK01. Next base: position 16,414 of record DASPMK010000351.1, on the reverse strand, counting down.
CGCTGGAGGCGCTGGCCGCCACCAACGGTGTCGCCGGCTTCGTCGACCGGGGCGAGGCGCTGGCCAAGCTTTTGGATTTGGAACGGGCGACGGCGCTTCATCGCATCGCCGCCCTCGCCGACGCCGAGGCGTTGCAGTGCGGCAATGTCCGGGTGACGGCCGAGCCCGTCGACCTCGACTGGTTTGCCCGCTGGCGTGCCACCGCGCAGGACGTGCGGTCGGAGGAGCTGCAACGGCTGTGGGCGCGGGCGCTGGTGCGCGAGGTCTGCCGGCCGGGTTCCCTGTCGATTGCCGCGCTGGATCTCCTGGGCAAGCTGTCGCGGAGCGACGTCGCCATCTTCACCCGCGTCGCCCCGTTCATCGTCAAGGGCCAGATCTTCTGGGATTCCGCGCCGGCGGAAGACTATCCCCGTCCGTCGCTGGACGATCTGGTGGATTTGGCGGAACTTCAGGTGGTGATCGGCATCGAATATCCCTTCGAGCTGTCGACCCACTTTACCTCCGCCCGCGACGACCGCTTCTTCCACGTCATCGATGCTGGAGACCGTTGTCTGGTGATCGATCACGATGACCCGGCAAAGGTGCTGCGTTACCCCGTGCTCAGCGTCTCGCGGATCGGCATGCAGGCGTTGGCGCTGGCGCCCCAGTCCCCCAACGAGGCGCACCTGCGGGCGCTGGGCGCCTACATCCAGGGGCAGGGCTTCGCCGTATCCATCGGTTCCTGGGAGCCGATGGATGGCCACGTCGGCCGCGTGCTGGACATGGCCCCGCTGTAAGGAGCCGGGCTACCCCTCGTACCCGTAGCCGCCGATCAGCGGCGCGGGGGCGGGGGTGGAGTACGCCTTCGGCCGCTTGTCCACCGGCTCGGCCAGACGGACTTTGTGGCGGTGGTCGTCGATCACCGTCTCGTCCGGCAGCTTGCCGCGAAAGTAATAGCGCTGCCAGGCCTGCTTCAGTGCGCCCGCGTCCTGCTGGTTGAAGCGGGCCATGAACTCCGCCCGGGTGTCGCGCCACATTTCGAACTGCGTCTTCAACTCCGGGTCCGATTCCAGATCGCGGATTTCCGGCTCGACCGTCTCCAGGGCACCGTGCGGCACCGGGATGATGGTGCAGAACGGCTCGTCTTTTTCCCACCGCACCACGCCGGGCCGCGTCATCTGCCAGTTCATGGTGAAGGTGTAGGGCAGCCAATGGGTTTCGATCACCCCCGTCAAGGGGGCGATGCCGTCCTTGGGCTGGTTGACCGGGCCGGAGATCAGCAAATTCCAGCCCGGCTCGGTGCGGACGATGTGGAAGGTGTTGAAAGTGACGATGCCGCGGGTGAAATGCGAGGCGATGATGCTATCCAGGTATGGATAGCCGTCCTCGGCCTCGACCCGGATATCCTCGGCCCGCGGGCCGCCGTTCCAGAATATCGAGAAGGCGGCGGGCGAGAGGAACTCCCAGCCTAAGGTGTTGGCGATGTTGAGCGGCAGGCAACGGTAAGGATGGCGCGAGGGGAAGGCGTCCATCCAGGCCCGGTCGGGGCGTCCCGGCATGAGCTTCGGCGCACCGTCCCAGGTCGGGTAGAGCAGCATTTTCATGGCGTCGCCGCCCCTCGCGGGTATCCCTTATTCCTCGATGTCTTCCTCTTCTTCCTTGTTCTCCGGAATATCCGGCGAGTCGACGTCGATAGGCACGCCCGGCATCGCCTTGGAATTACGGATCGACAGCGCCGATTTGACGTGGCTGACGTTGGGGGCGGCGGTCAGTTGGGTGGTCAGGAAGGTCTGGTAATCGTCCCAGTCCTCGGCCACGACCTTCAGCAGGAAGTCGGTTTCGCCCGCCAGCATGTTGCATTCGCGGACGTTGGGCCAGGTGTTGACCAGTTCCTCGAACTTGCGCAGGTCGGCTTCCGCCTGGCTCGACAGGCCCACATGGGCGAACACCGTCACGCCGAACCCAAGCAGTTCAGGGTTGATGTCGGCGTGGTAGCCGCGGATGAACCCGGCTTCCTCAAGGGCCCGGACCCGCCTCAGGCACGGCGGGGCCGAGATGCCCGCACGCCGCGCGAGCTCGACGTTGGTCATCCGGCCGTCGTTCTGCAGGTCGCGCAAGATCCGCCGGTCAATCCGGTCGAGTTTGACTCGCCGCATAGGGTTTTCTCTAATAGGTTCCGGGTAAGGTCGGGAAATGATATTACACAAACCACCTCGCCCCGCCAAGGGGCATGGCCCCTGGCCGGGATGGTGTCCCACCCTTGTTCCGCCGCAAAGAATATAAAGAATATAAGGACGTTCTTATCGTGCAGTCGCTTACCTGCTGGGTTGTCACCGAGGGGGCCGCCGGCATGGAGAACCAATGCCTGGGGCTGGCGGAGGCGCTGGGCCTCGATCCCGTGGTCAAGCGGGTGAGGCTGCGCGCGCCCTGGCGGCAACTGGTGCCGTATTTGCGCTGGGGCTTGGATCGGGCGGCGGGGCCGGCGGGCGATCCCATCGCCCCACCGTGGCCGGACCTCGTCATTTCCTGTGGGCGGCAGGGGGCCGGCGTCTCGGCCGGTGTCCGACGTTTGAGCGGCGGGCGTACCTTTACCGTCCACATCCAGGATCCCCAGGTTTCCACCCGCCACTTCGACCTGATCGTGGCGCCCGAGCATGACCGGCTGACCGGCTCCAACGTGGTGGTCACGCGTGGCGCGCTGCACCGGGTAACACAGGCGCGGCTGGCGGCCGATGCCGCCCGTGCGGCGCCGCGCGTGGCGCACCTCCCAAGCCCCCGCGTGGCGGTGCTGATCGGCGGCAGCAACGCCGTCTATCGGCTGACTCCGGAGATCATCGCGGACGTCGCCGACAAGCTGGCGGCCCTGTCCGGCGCCTATGGCGCCGGTCTCCTGGTCACCCCGTCGCGCCGCACCGACCCGGCGGCGGCGGCGGTGCTGCGTCGGAGGCTGGCCGGTTTGCCCGCCGAAATCTGGGACGGCAACGGCGAAAATCCCTACTTCGCCTATCTCGGCCTTGCCGATGCGGTGGTGGTCACCTGCGACAGCGTCTCCATGGTCACCGAGGCGGCGTCGACGGCCAAACCGCTCTACGTGATCATGCTGGAGGGCGGCTCGCCCAAGTTTCAGGCGTTTCATGAGGGCCTGTTCCGCGACGGCATCGCCCGCCCCTTCACCGGCGAGTTGGACCGCTGGAACTACCGGCCGATCGACGACATGGCCCGCGTGGTCGAGGCGGTGCGACGCGGCCTTGCGACAAAAGGCGCGGCCACCAGGGGGTGATCGTTTGCCGCAGGAACGTTGCGGTCGCGGCGGTCGTTTCCGGCAACGGGCGGCATCCGGAAGCCTCTGTTCCGCCATGGCCTCCTCGACCTGGCGACGATGGAATGGCCTATTGCCACCGGCGCGACACGCCACCTATATTCCGTCGATCCACGATGTCGCGACCATTTCCCGGAAGGCTTCTCCGTGATCGATTCCGCCGCCGTTGCCCGGAGCTTCACCGATTGCCTCGGCCGCAGCAGACCGCAGGCTGAGCCCTACAGACATTGGCTGCTGGCGGACGCGTTGCCGGCGGAGGCCTGCGAGGCCATCGTGGCCTTGCCGTTCGACCCGCCGCGGATCGAGGACACTCAGGGCAAGCGCGAAACCAACAACGCCACCCGCACCTATTTTTCAGTGGAAAACCGCGCAGCACATCCGGTGTGCGAGGCGGTGGCCGGCGCGCTGCAAAGTCCCGAGGTCACCGGGCTGATCGAGAAGACCTGCAACGTCGACTTGTCGGGCACGAACCTGCGAATTGAATACTGCCAGGATAGCGACGGTTTTTGGTTGGAACCTCACACCGATATCGGTGTGAAGAAATACACCATGCTGATCTACCTGTCGCAGGGGGCGGACTCGGAGGATTGGGGTACCGATGTCTACGACGCGGACAAGAAACACGCCGGACGGGCGCCGTGCCTTTACAACTCGGGCCTGATCTTCATTCCCGGCACCGACACGTGGCACGGCTTCGCTAAGCGGCCGATCAGCGGCGTGCGCCGGTCGATCATCGTCAACTACGTCGGGCCGGAGTGGCGGGCGCGCCACGAGCTGGCGTTCCCCGACGCTCCGATCGCCTGATCCGCGCGTCGCAGAGCCTCCATCCATGCCGATCGATACCACCGCCGACCGGCCGCCGGCCTTCGGCTGCCACCAGCCGTCCCCTGCGGCGTCCGCCCTCATCCGGCTGTGCCATGCGCTCCCGGCCAACGGGCTGGGGCGCCGGCTGGCGCTGATCCTGCGCCGGCTGGTGCTGTCCACCGCCGGGGCCATGCTGGACGCCCGCGTGCGCGGGCTGACCCTGCGCGTCCACCTCAAGGACAACGTCTCGGAACGCAAGTTCCTGTTCATGCCCCAGTTCTTCGACGTCAAGGAGTTCGCGCTGATCGAGCGTGAACTGCCCGGCGACGGCGTGTTCCTCGACATCGGCGCCAACGCCGGTATCTACAGCCTGTGGGCGGCCAGCCATCTGGGGCCGCAGGGCCGGGTGCTGGCGATCGAGCCCAACCCGGTGATGGTCGAACGGCTGGTGACCAACGCCGCCTTCAATCCCTTCGGCGCGCGGATCGAGACGGCGGCCTGCGCCATCACCGATCTGAAGGGCACGATCCGGCTGAACATCGATGCCTCCAATCTGGGCGGGTCCAGCGTGGTCGAAAGCCATGCCCAGGGCATCGACGTGCCGTGCCTGCCGCTGCTCGACCTGCTGGCGGAGAAGGGCATCGGGCGCATCGATATCCTGAAGATCGACGTGGAGGGGGCCGAGGATCAGGCGCTGGTGCCGTTCCTCGACCACGCCGACGCCGGTCTGCTGCCGCGCTTCGTCATCATCGAGCGCTCCGGGCCGCGCTGGCGCGTCAACGTCGTTGAGCGGCTGAGGCAACGCGGCTACACCCTTCACGACGAAAGCCGCATGAACCACATCCTGCGGCGAACCGACGCGTAACTGGAGCACTTCATGGCCATCCATCGCACGAAGGTCCTGATCATAGGGGCCGGCCCGGCCGGCTATACCGCCGCCATCTACACCGCCCGCGCCAACCTGGAGCCCCTCCTGGTGCAGGGCATGCAGCCCGGCGGCCAGCTCATGATCACCACCGACGTGGAGAACTACCCCGGCTATGCCGAGCCGGTGCAGGGGCCGTGGCTGATGGAGCAGATGCAGAAGCAGGCTGAACACGTTGGCACCAGGATGCTGTTCGACGTGATCACCGATATCGACTTCTCCAAGCGCCCCTTCGTCTGCAAGGGAGATTCCGGCGACGAGTACGTGGCCGACGCGGTGGTGATCGCCACCGGCGCCCAGGCCAAGTGGCTGGGGCTGGACAGCGAGAAGTTCTACCAGGGCTTCGGCGTGTCGGCCTGCGCCACCTGCGACGGCTTCTTCTTCCGTGGCAAGGAGGTGGCGGTGATCGGCGGCGGCAATTCGGCGGTGGAAGAGGCTCTGTACCTTACGAACCACGCCACCAAGGTCACCGTTATCCACCGCCGCGACCAGTTCCGCGCCGAACGCATTCTCCAGGATCGGCTGTTCCGCCATCCCAAGATCCAGGTGATCTGGCACAGCGCGGTGGAGGAAGTCCTCGGGGAGGGCGACGGCAGCTTCGGCGCGCCGAAGGGTGTGACCGGCGTGCGGATCAAAAGCACCAAGACCGGCGCGGAGCAGGTGATCCCGGTGGCCGGCGTGTTCGTGGCCATCGGCCACGCCCCGGCCACGGCGGTGTTCCAGGGCAAGGTGGCGATGGACGAGTCCGGTTACATCCTGACCGCGCCCGACAGCACCGCCACCAACGTGCCGGGCGTGTTCGCCGCCGGCGACGTCAAGGACAAGGTCTACCGGCAGGCGGTGACGGCGGCCGGCATGGGCTGCATGGCCGCGCTGGAAGTGGAGCGTTGGCTGGCCGAACAGGAAGACGCCTCGGCCGCCGCTGAAGCGACCCCCGGGGCGAGCAGCTGGTAAGCCGATCCTTCTCCCGGCCCGGAGGAAGCGGGCCGGGGTTTTATTTCCCTACATACTAATTACCCCCGACTCGCGTCTCGGGCGTGGCGTTCACCGGCGGTTCCGGTATATCATGCATGCGCTGGCGGCATGGCCGGCGCCTCAGGGCCAGAGAAGAGCAGGGAAAAAATGGACTGGGACAAGCTTCGGGTTTTCCACGCGGTGGCGGAAGCGGGCAGCTTCACCCACGCTGGGGAAGCCTTGAACCTCAGCCAGTCGGCGGTCAGCCGGCAGATCAGCGCCTTGGAGGAAAGCCTCAACGTGCCGCTCTTTCACCGGCACGCCCGCGGGCTGATCCTGACCGAGCAGGGAGAGTTGCTGTACCGCACGGCGCGCGAAGTTTTCGCCAAGCTCTCCATGACGGAGGCGATGCTGTCGGAGAGCAAGGAGCACGCCAAGGGGCCGTTGAAGGTGACCACTACGGTGGCTTTCGGCACCACATGGCTGACGCCGCGGGTGAAGGAGTTCCTGACGCTCTATCCCGACGTTCAGCTGACGCTGCTGATCGACGACACCGAGCTTGACCTGGCGATGCGGGAGGCGGATATCGCCATCCGCATGAACACGCCGCGCCAACCCGATCTGGTGCAGCGGCATCTGATGTCCATCCGTTTCCACGTCTATGCCCATCAGAGCTACCTGAAGCGGCGCGGCGCTCTGCGTACGGTGCAGGACCTGGACCAGCACGACATCATCGCCTTCCCGCCGGAGGCGCGCGGCCCGGTGCCCAACATCCACTGGCTCCTGGAGTTGGGTGATCCGGCGCCCCCGCGCCATCCGGTCCTGCGCGTCAACAACATGTACGCGGTGTTCAAGGCGATGGAGAGCGGGCTCGGCCTCGCGGCGCTGCCGGACTACATGGTCAACGGCCGCACCGACATCGAGCGGGTGCTGCCCGATGTCGATGGCCCGCAGGTGGACGCTTACTTCGTCTACGCCGAGGAGCTTCGCCACTCCAAGCGCATCTCCGTGTTCCGCGACTTCCTCGTCCGCAAGGTGGCGGAAAGCGCGTTCTGAGGCGGCGGCCCCTGCTCACATGAACAGCGGCTGGTCCTCCAGGCCGGTGTACAGCGACGCCACGAACTCGCCGTAGCCGTTGTAGATCTGGGTGGGGCGGCGCTCGTCGGTACCCAGCATGCGCTCGGTCGCCTGGCTCCAGCGGGGGTGGTCGACCTTGGGGTTGACGTTGGCCCAAAAGCCGTACTCGTCGGGCTCGACGGTGGACCAGAAGGTCTTTGGCCGGTCCTTGGTGAAGGTGATGCGGGCGATCGACTTGCCCGACTTGAAGCCGTATTTCCATGGCACGGCCAGTCGCAGGGGCGCGCCGTTCTGCGGCAGCAGCGGCTTGCCGTAGGCGCCGGTGACCATGAAGGCCAGATCGTTGGCCGCCTCCTCGATGGTCATGGCTTCCTGATAGGGCCAGGGATACCAGAACTGTTTCTGCCCGGTGGCGACATCGGGCTTCTTGAAGGTCTGAAGGGCCACGTATTTGGCCGAGCCCTGGGGCTGGACGCGATCCAGCAGCGCCTTCAGCGGGAAGCCCGTCCACGGTACCGCCATGGCCCATGCCTCGACACAGCGGTGGCGATACAGCCGCTCCTCGACCGGCATGGCGGCGATCAGCGTGTCGACATCGATGGTTTCCGGTTTCGCTACCAGTCCGTCGATGGCGACGGTCCAGGGGCGGGGGCGCAGTTTTTGGGCGGCGCGCCAGATGTCCTTCTGCGAGCCGAACTCCATGAAATTGTTGTAGGTGGTGACCAGGGTTTCGTCGGTCATCGCGCGGTCGAGCGCGAAGCGCGGGTTGCGCCGTGCCGCCTCGCCGGCGGCCAGCGCTGGCAGGGGCAGCGCGGCGGCGATCAGCGGCAGGCTGGCCGCCTTGAGGAACGCGCGGCGGTTCAGGAACGCGCCTTCGGGGGTCGCTTCGGTTTCCGGCAGTTCCCAGCCGCGCTTGGAACGAATGAGCATTGCATAAGCCTCGGAGCAAATGTCTCTGCCAGAAAAAGAAAGGGCGGAAACGCTCACCGGCAAATCAAGAAGTGGTGAAGACGGAAGGGGTAGGTTACAGCCTACCCCTTCTGTTCCCAATGCCCTAACCGATGGAGGCACGGAGCATCCAGGCGGCTTTTTCGTGGGATTTCATGCGATCGTTCATCAGATCCTGCGTTACGGGGTCGTGGAGCTTTTCGGCAAGCTCTTCGACGGCGCGGCAGGACTGGTTCACCGTCTCATGGTCGCGCACCAGTTGTTCCAGCATGTTGCGGGCTTCCGGCACGCCCATTTCGTCTTGGATGGCGGTGAGCTTGAGGAACTGCGACAGACTGCCGGGGGCGAAGAAGCCGATGGCGCGGACGCGCTCGGCCACAAGGTCCACCGCCTCGACGAGTTCCTGGTACTGTTCCTGAAACATCTCGTGCAGGCTGTGGAAGTTTGGCCCGGTAACGTTCCAGTGGAAGCCGTGGGTCTTGCCCAAGAGAGTGTAGGTATCGGCCAGCACGCGGGCCAATCCGTCGGCCAGTGCCTTGCGCTGTTCCTCGGGAATGCCGATGGACACGGCCATAGGTTCGTGGGACTGCGACGTGGCGTTCTGGAATTCCATGAGTTTCCTCCGGCTTATTGGTTCGCAAGCGAACCTTGGGCCGGGGAGGGGGGAGTCAATTAACTCCGATGGGGGAGGAGAGCAGGGCGGGTTTATAACCAATCCGACCGGCATCGCCGCATCCGGCGATGCGCGAACGCTTTGTGTCGCGGCGTGCCTTTCCCGATCAGGCCGCTCGTCCAGACCTGTGGCAACCCCTGGAACGTCCTCGTCGCCGAAGCCGGCCGCTCCGCAAACAGGTTCTAAAGCGTCATGGCGTCCCTGGATCGACTCCGGGGACGCCATAACGATTAAAGGCTGAGGGTGCCGCCGCCCCCCCCCTACGTCACGTCGCCGCTTCGGCCAGTTCGCGGGCCGGCTTCTTGGGCGCCGGGGTGAATTCGTGGGCTTCCAAAGCGCTCGTCGACTCCTTGAGGGAGTTTTCGTAAACGCTCTTCTCCTCCACGAAATATTGGAAATAACCGTACTGGTGGTGGACCTGAACCTCGATCAGTTCCACCTCATGGAAATCCTTGTCTTTCAGCTTGCCGCTGTGGACCAGCTTGTTGACCATGGCCATCTGGGCGGTTTCGGCCACATAGGCGCTGTTGAACCACAACTCGGTCTTGAAGTCCTCGGTTTCGAAGTAGTTTTGCGGCAGGTTGCCCAGCCACTTCTTGTTTTGCGGCCGCACGGCGTAGATGCGGTCGCACATGTGCAGTTCGGAGATGATGAACTGCCGGTTATAGGCGCCGTCCACCAGTCCGTGCGGATTGTCGCGGTGCTCGAAGCCGTAGAAATAGAGCCACAGCGCGCCGGCTACCGCCTCGGCGGTGATCGGCATGTACTTTTCCGGCCCGCCGATCTCGCCGACCTTCACGCCCAGGAAATCCTCGGCCGCCTTGTTGATGTGGAGGTAGGCCCGCCCCGACTTCGGATGCAGAGTGTTGAAAGCAACGGGGATGTCGCTCCTGTTGAAGGAATGCGATACCCGCTCCAGATCCTCGCGAGCGCGCAACGGCACGTAGACCTGCGCCGGCAGCAGGCGGTTCAGCATCTCCTCGGGGTGCGGCCGGGTCATCGGCGTCAGCCAGCGCGACCAGTATTCCTGCACCGCCGGGCGAAAGATGCCCGGGTCGCCGAACCAGGCGATCCACAGGGTGTTGAGCCAGTCCATCGGCGGTGGAAACTTGTTATCCTCGCGAACCTGCTCCATCAACTGCGGTTCCAGATCCTCGCCGTCCAGCCACCTCGCCGTCCAACCGATCATGCCGCTGGTGCAGGTGATCATGGACGGCGTCACCCCCAGTTTGCGCGCCGCCTGGAGGAAACCGACGCCATGCGCATTGAACCCGCCGAGCCCGCCCAGGGCAAACCCGACCTTGCCTGCCGCCTGCTTCGCCATGGGTATCCCTCCATTCGTTGTTTTATCGGGATATTCTGCCCGTATGGAGGAGCATGGCAATACGATATTTCTATTCATGAGTGCCGCAAACAATGCATCCGCCTCGCCTGGGGACTGGCACAGGTGGCGGAACCTTCACGATGGGGCTCTGTTGGCGAGCAGGAGACATGCCGCATGAGGGGGGTAACCGCCATGGCCCAGCCGCGCGCCTACCAACGCCCGAACCACCAACCGGACATCACGCCCGGCCCGGTGCCCCAAGGGAAGGCGCACCCGGGGATCGGCCAGCCGCCGCGCAAGATGGGGTTCTACGATGCCAGCGAAGTCGCGCCGACCACCCAGCGCGATCCGTGGATCAGCGTGACGCGACGGCCGGCGGGGCCGTCGGCGGGCTGGAAGCTGGCGATCCCGGTGATCCTGGTAATCGTGCTGATTCTGATTTTAATGACCATGGCGTGACGCGATGATCGGATCGGGACATACGCTGGTGGCGCTTTACGATGCCTTCGAGGACGCCGAACGGGCGGTAATGGCGCTGGATGCGGCGGGCATACCGCGCGACGACGTCAGTGTCGTCACCAACCAGGAGGAGCAGCTGCGCCAGTCGGCGTTGGGCACCGTGCCCTATGCCAGCAGCGTCGGCCGCACGGTGCAGCCGGTGGTGGGGGTGAACCCGGTGGTGTCGGGCGGCCCGATGGCATCGGCCCTGGGCGGTACCGGCTCGGTGGCGGGAGCCTTGTCATTCCTGGGCGTGCCGACGGGCGAGGCCAAGGAATATGAGGACATGGTGCTGGAGGGCGGCACGCTGATCACCGCCCGCCTGGGCGATGCGGGTGACGCGGAAAGGCTGGCGGCGATGTTGCGGGGGTGAAACGAAACAGGGGCCTTGCGGGTCCCTGTTTCGGGATCGATCAGAACCGGCCTTCGATGCCGTCCACGAAGCGGCTGAACAGGTAGTGGCTGTCCTGCGGGCCGGGCGAGGCTTCGGGGTGGTACTGCACGCTGAACACCGGCTTGCCCGCAACCCGGATACCCTCGTTGGAGCCGTCGAACAGGCTGACGTGGGTCACCTCGACATCGGCCGGCAGGGTGTCGGCCAGCACCTGGAAACCGTGATTCTGGCTGGTGATCTCCACCTTGCCGGTAGCCAAGTCCTTTACCGGATGGTTGGCGCCGCGATGGCCGCGCGCCATCTTGCCGGTCTTGGCGCCCAGCGCCAGCGACAGCATCTGGTGACCCAGGCAAATGCCGAACATCGGCACGCCGGTATCCAGCAGCCCGCGGATGGTGGGCACGGCGTACCGGCCGGTGGCGGCCGGGTCGCCGGGGCCGTTGGACAGGAACACCCCGTCCGGCTTGTGGCGCATCACGTCCTCGACCGTGCTGCTGGCCGGCACCACCGTCACGCGGCAGCCGGCGGCGGCCAGACAGCGCAGGATGTTGCGCTTGGCGCCGAAATCAATGGCGACGACGTGGTGCTTGGGCTGGGTCTGCGTGCCGTAGCCCTTGCCCAGTTCCCAGACCGACTCATCCCAGGTATAGGTCTGGCGGCAGGTGACGTCCTTGGCCAGATCCATGCCCTCCAGCCCCGGCCAGCCCTTGGCCTGGGCCACCAGCGCGGCGATGTCGAACTCGCCGTCCGGCGCGTGCGCCACCACGCCATTGGGCGCGCCGCCGTCGCGGATGCGCCGCGTCAGCCGACGGGTATCGATGCCCGACAGGCCGATCAGGCCCATGCTCTTCAGCCAGTCGTCGAGATGCCGGGTGGCGCGCCAGTTGGACGGTTCGGTGATGTCGGCGCGCAGGATCAGGCCGCGCGCCGGCGGAGTCACCGTCTCGATGTCTTCCGGATTGGCGCCGACGTTGCCGACGTGCGGGAAGGTGAAGGTGATGATCTGACCGGCGTAGGACGGATCGGTCAGGATTTCCTGATAGCCGGTCATCGACGTGTTGAAGCACACCTCGCCGACCGAACGGCCGACGGCGCCGATGCCTCGGCCCCAGAACACCGTGCCGTCGGCGAGAACGAGCGCGCCGGTGGCGCCATCGGGGCGTGCGGTTGCGTGCGGGGCGGTGGAACCCATCGTCCGTGGACCTTATATCAGCGAGGAAAAAGCAGCCTGATGTAGACAGGAGAGGAATTTCGGTCAAGCCGTATGTGGGCATGCCGGAGCGGCGGGCAAGACAAGGGCGTCCTTGTTTCGCGCCGCCCATCCTCATAAGTTGAAGGTAAGTTTCCAGACCGAGCAACCGGAGAGAACCAGACATGCTGCGTCAGCGGCTGAACGAGGCCCTCAAGGAGGCCATGAAGGCCAAGGAACAGCGCGCCGTCTCCACGGTCCGCCTGATTCTCGCGGCCCTCAAGGATCGCGACATCGCCGCCCGCGGCAAGGGCAACATGGACGGCATCGGCGAGGATGAGATCCTGTCGATGTTTCAGACCATGATCAAGCAGCGCCAGGAGGCCATCGCCCTCTACGAACAGGGAGGCCGCCAGGAACTGGCCCAGCAGGAGCGCGAGGAAATCGCCGTCATCGAGCGGTTCATGCCCAAGCAGATGACCGAGGACGAGGTACGCGCCGCCATCGGGGGGCTGATCGCCGAACTGGGCGCCACCAGCATCAAGGACATGGGCAAGGTGATGGCCGAAATGCGGTCGCGTTACGCCGGCCGCATGGATTCCGCCAAGGCATCGGGATGGGTCAAGGAAGCGCTGGCGCCATAACCCTCCATGGCCTTTCCGCCCCAGTTCCTGGAAGAGTTGCGCGCCCGCCTGCCACTGTCGGAGGTGGTGGGCCGGCGCATGCGGCTGATCCGCGCCGGCCGCGAGTTCAAGGCCCCCTGCCCGTTCCATAACGAGAAGACGCCCAGCTTCACGGTCAACGACCAGAAGGGGTTCTTCCATTGCTTCGGCTGCGGCGCCCACGGCGACGTCATCGGCTTCGTCATGCGCCACGACAATCTGTCGTTTCCGGAAACCGTGGAGCAGCTGGCGGGCCTTGCCAACCTGCCGGTGCCGACGCAGAGCCCGGAGGAGCGCGAGCGGTTCGAGCGGCAAAAGACGCTCTACGACGTGATGGAGGCCGCCGCCCGCTGGTTCGAGCAGCAGCTCTACGGTCCGGCCGGGCGGGCGGGCCTGGACTATTTCCACCGCCGGGGGCTGGACGATGAAACCATGGCGCGCTTCCGCCTGGGCTTCGCCCCGGCCGATTCCGGTGCCCTTCGTGCCCATCTGGTCAAGGCCGGCTTTCCCGACCCGATGCTTGAAGAAGCCGGGCTGATCCGGCGGCGCGAGGGGACGGGCCAGCCCTTCGCCTTCTTCCGCAACCGGGTGATCTTCCCCGTCGCCGACCGGCGCGGCCGGGTGGTGGCCTTCGGCGCGCGGCTGATGGAGGGCGACGGCCCGAAGTACATCAATTCCGGCGATACGCCGCTGTTCCAGAAGGGCCAGATCCTCTACGGCATGGCCCGCGCCCGGCAGGCGGCGGCGGAAGGCCAGCCGACCCTGGTGGTCGAAGGCTACATGGATGTGATCGCCTGCGTGCGCGCCGGCTTCACCGGGGCGGTGGCGCCGCTGGGCACCGCCTTGACCGAGACGCAACTGCAGGAGCTGTGGAAACTGGCGCCGCAGGGCAACAAGGTGCCCTTCCTGTGCTTCGACGGTGACAACGCCGGCCGGCGGGCGGCGTGGCGGGCGGTGGAGCGGGTGTTGCCGCACCTGATCCCCGATCATTCCGTGCGCGTGGCCTTCCTGCCCGAGGGCGAGGACCCCGACAGCCTGATCCGCACCCGGGGAGCCGCCGCCATGCGCGGCGTGCTGGACCATGCCCTGGCCCTGTCCGAGATGGTGTGGGACATGGAAACGCGCGAGCGCAATCTGTCCACACCCGAGGCCAAGGCCGGGCTGAAGGCGGCGCTGGAAGCACGCTGCCGCGAGATCGCCGACCGCACGGTGCAGGAGTTTTACCTGAAAGACATGCGCCGCCGAGTCGACGAGGCTTTCGCCTGGAAGCGCGACTCGGGAGGCCAACCGGGCCGCCCATGGGGGGGGCAGAGGGACGGGCGACGCGATTTCCGCCGTCCGCCGAACGCTCCCGACCCGATGCGCCAGCAAATTCTGAAGGCCAGTCGTCAGCGCAGTCGTAGCGACTCGCAGTTGCGCGAACGCTTCCTCCTGGCGACGATCATCAACCATCCGGAGCTGTTTGAAGAGGTGGGAGAGGCGTTGGGCCAGCTTCACTTCATCCATCCGACCCTGGAAGAACTGCGGCAGGCCGTCGTCGAGTCGCTGTCGCGTGATTCTGGGCTTGACGCCCCCGCCCTTTGTAGCCACTTGTCTGTGCATGGCTTTTCCAGCATGCTGGAAGACCTGCTCAGTGCCGATCTATACCGACTAGCCACCTTCGCCCGGCCGGACGCGCCGTTGGAAAAGGCGAGAGAAGGGTGGCACGACGCGCTTACGCAGCAGGTCCACCGCAGGCATGTCAGGGCCGAATTGGAAGAGGCGAAGACCGTCTTGCGCAGCGATGCGACCGACGAGAACTTCGCCCGGATGGACGGCCTGCGCCGGGAGATCGTGAAGATTCACTCCGGCGGTTCTGACGATTCGGGCGACGATCCCCTGTCCTGATGGGGAGTGGTCGGAGGAATTGGTGGAGCTAGGTTGCGGTGGGGCCTTGGTCGGGCGATTGAGGGACCGGGTTGAATGGTGCGGACGGCGCGGATGAACCGCGGCGCGATCCGCTTTGATTTTTTCTAGGGTAGTGCGGGGGCAGCTAACGCATGGCCACGAAAGCGACGAACACGGCTGAAGTCTCGGAAAACCGCGACGAAAACGTCGACGGTCCTTTGATGGACGGGATGGGGCTGGCCGTCAAAAAGATGATCGCGCGCGGCAAGGAGCGCGGCTACGTCACCTATGACGAGCTGAACTCCGCCCTGCCGCCCGATCAGTCGTCCTCCGAACAGATCGAAGACACGATGGCCATGCTCTCGGAGATGGGCATCAACGTCATCGAGAGCGAGGAGCAGGACGACGCCGCCAACGCCGAGAGCAGCGGCGATGGCGAAGGTCGCGTCTCCGGTAACCTGGACGACGACGAGATCGGCCGCACCGACGATCCGGTGCGCATGTACCTGCGCGAGATGGGCTCGGTCGAGCTTCTGTCCCGCGAGGGCGAGATCGCCATCGCCAAGCGCATCGAGGCTGGCCGCGAGATGATGATCGGCGCGATTTGCGAATCGCCGCTGACCATCAAGGCCATCATCGAGTGGCACGACGCCCTGAACGAGGGCAAGCTGCTGCTGCGCGATATCATCGATCTGGACGCCACCTACGGCGGCGGCCCCGACGGCGAGGAAGGCCCGCCGCTGGAAGCCCTGGCCGAGGCCGAGGCCGAAGGCGAAGAGGCCGAGGAGGCGGAAGGGGAAAAGCCCCCCCCGGGCGACGAGCTGGAAGGGCGGGAGAACCCGGAAGCCGGCGAAGGCGCCGAGGAGGACGACGAGAACAGCCTGTCGCTGTCCGCCATGGAGGCGGCGCTGAAGCCCCAGGTGCTGGAAACGTTCGAGGCCATCTCGGCCACCTACGACAAGCTGCATAAGCTCCAGGAACAGCGCCTCGTGTCGCTTCAGCGCGGCGAGGAAATGTCGCGCCAGGCCGACAAGCGCTACAACCAGCTCAAGGGCGAGCTGATCGAGCTGGTCAACAAGGTGCGCCTGAACAACCAGCGCATCGAACAACTGGTCGAGCAGCTCTACGGCCTGAACCGCAAGCTGATCGGCTACGAGGGCAAGCTTCTGCGTCTGGCCACCGACTGCCGGGTCAAACGCGAGGAGTTCATCGCCCAGTATTTCGGCCACGAGCTGGACCCCAACTGGGTCGAGCGACTGAAGAGCCTGCCCGGCAAGGGCTGGCCCAAGTTCGTGGAAAAGTACGAGCGGGAGATCGCCAACGTCCGCGAGCAGATTCGTCTGGTCGCCGACGAGGTTCGTCTGCCGATCGGCGAGTTCCGCCGCATCGTCCAGACCGTCCAGAAGGGCGAGAAGGAAGCCAGCCGCGCCAAGAAGGAAATGGTGGAGGCCAACCTGCGCCTCGTCATCTCCATCGCCAAGAAGTACACGAACCGTGGCCTGCAATTCCTGGATCTGATCCAGGAGGGCAACATCGGCCTGATGAAGGCGGTGGACAAGTTCGAGTACCGGCGCGGCTACAAGTTCTCGACCTACGCCACATGGTGGATCAGGCAGGCCATAACCCGCTCGATCGCCGATCAGGCCCGGACCATCCGCATCCCGGTCCACATGATCGAGACGATGAGCAAGCTCCGGAACATCAGCAAGATGCTGATGCAGGAGCTCGGTCGCGAGCCCACCATTGAAGAGATCGCGAAGCGCGCGAAGATGTCGGTGTCC